>JAPLIW010000025.1 GCA_026388915.1 Deltaproteobacteria bacterium | reverse complement strand
ATGGAGGAGAAAGGGATTGACCTGAGTGGCCTCCGGGGGGAGATGGAGCGCCTGGCCAGTGAAGGCAAAACCCCCATGGTGGTGGCAAGAAATCATTCCGCGGCCGGGGTTGTGGCCGTGGCTGACACTCTCAAGCCCCATTCCCGGGAGGCGGTGGAAGCCCTGCAGCGGATGGGCCTGGAAGTGATCATGATCACCGGCGACAATGAACGCACGGGCAAAGCCGTGGCCGGTCAAATGGGAATCAAAAGGGTCCTGGCCGAAGTTCTTCCCTGGGAAAAGAGCCGGCAGGTCAAGAAATTGCAGGAAAGGGGGAGGGTGGTGGCTATGGTCGGAGACGGAATCAACGACGCCCCGGCCCGGGCCCAGGCTGATGTGGGAATCGCCATCGGCACCGGGACCGACGTGGCTATGGAATCTTCCGATATCACCCTGATCACCGGAGACCTGCGGGCGGTGGTGACCGCCATCCAGCTCAGCAAAAGGACGATCCGTACGATCCGGCAGAATCTTTTCTGGGCCTTTATTTATAACGTCCTGGGAATCCCGATCGCCGCCGGAATCCTCTACCCCTTCTGGGGAATCCTCCTCAACCCCATGATCGCCTCCGCGGCCATGGCCATGAGCTCTGTTTCCGTGGTCAGCAATTCGCTGCGGCTGCGGCGGTTCCGGCCGACCTTCTAATGGGCGCTCATAGCAGGTAGCTCATAGCTCATGGCAAAAACCATGCGCCATCAGCTATGAGCCATGAGCTCCGGTTCGTTTTTCACTTCCCTCTCGCTCCACCATTAACATCCTTGACCTTGCAGCTTGCTTTCTGATAAAAGGACAATCTATGGGTTCACGCCTTTGATTTTTTAACCCGAAACTCGAAACCCGAAACTTGAAACTTATTAGGAGGGAGGGAAAAATGGAAATTCTTTTCAGGAACGGCAACATCCTGACCCTGGATTCGGACGCACCGAAAGCGGAAGCTCTGGGCGTCCAGTTTGGGAAGATCTTTAAGATCGGGAAAAACGAGGAGATGGAAAAGCTCACGCGGCCCGAAACCAAGGTGATCGACCTGCAGGGGCAGACTGTGCTCCCCGGCTTCATCGACACCCACAGCCATTTCTGCCTCTACGCTCTCCTGACCGATCAGGCCGACTGCCGCCCGGCGGCCGGGTGCCGGAAGGGAGAGGATGTGGTGGAGGCCCTCCGGGCCCAGGCAAAGAAAACCAAGCCGGGAAAATGGATCATGGGGTGGGGCTATGCCCCTTACCTCCTCGACGATCAGAAAGACCTCACCCGGGAAGACCTGGACCGGGCCTCCCAAAAACACCCCATCTGCCTGGTTCACGTCTCCGTCCACGGATGCGTGGTCAACTCCCTCGCGCTGAAGGAACTGGGCTTTACCAGGAAAACCCCCAACCCCCCCGGAGGGGTGATAAACCGGGATGCGAAAGGAAATCCCAACGGCATCCTGAGCGAGTCCGCATTCATGGGGCCTCTTTTCTTCGCCACCCCTTCTATCTATTCCAAGATGGTGTCCGAGTACGACCAGGAGGGGAAAGTGGAGATGGTGGCCCGCTGCGCTTCCCGGTTCCACCGCCTGGGACTCGTAGGCGCCCATGACCCCTTTGTCGATGCGGCCACCCTTCGAACTTACCAGGATGCGGAAGCGGCCGGGAGATTTCCCTTCCGCCTCTACGCCTTCATCCTGAATCAGTGGGCGGACCCCCTCCTGGCCGCGGGCATCAAACGGGGATTCGGAACGGAGTGGGTCAAGGTGGGGGCGATCAAGATCTTCATGGACGGGGGTATGAGCAGCCGCACGGCGGCGGTATCGAAGGCCTATGAATTTCCCCCCGGAGCTGGTCGGGGAATCCTGAACTACGACCAGAAGGGGATCAACCGGGAGATCGAAAAATTCGACCGGGCGGGGTACCAGATCTCCGTCCATGCCCAGGGGGACCGGGCGCTGGAGATGCTTCTCAAAGCCTTCGAGAGAACCATGGATGAGGGGAATCCCCTGCGCCACCAGATCGTCCATGCGGGAAATCTCACTGCCGGGCAGATCGACCGGGTGGCCAAGCTGGGTCTGTATATTTCCAGCCAGGCCAACTTCTTCTCCCTTCTGGGCGATGGCTTCATGGAAGCT
This sequence comes from Deltaproteobacteria bacterium, assembly GCA_026388915.1. GTDB lineage: Bacteria > Desulfobacterota > SM23-61 > SM23-61 > SM23-61 > SM23-61. The sequence goes on along the minus strand of JAPLIW010000025.1, from coordinate 1,468 downwards.
TTCGGGCCGGTTCGATCCCGGGAACTCTATCGCTTCAAGACCCTCTTGCAGAAGGGCGTCCGGTTGGGCTTTTCTTCGGATTGCCCGGTGGCCGAGCCCAACCCGCTGATCGGCCTGCGCGACGCCATTTGCCGGAAAACGGGCAAGGGGCAAGATTTCGCCCCGGCGGAATGCCTGACGGCCGAGCAGGCCGTATCCCTTTACACCCGCGAGGCCGCCTATTTTTCCTTCGAAGAGGGGGAGAGAGGGACGCTGAAAGAGGGGAAAGCCGCTGACCTTGTTGTCCTAGACAGGGATCCTCTGCAGACGTCGCCCGAGGCGATTCCCGGGATCAAAGTGAAAATGACCATGGTGGGAGGAAGAATCGTTTACGATGGCCGGTAATGCGAACCTTTCCGCTCCCGTCGTTCTTGCCGACCGTTTTTACATGTCGGAAAAAGCGCTGGCCGAGATCTCATCCCTGGGGGGATATGCCTGGGCTGAGGCGAAAGACGGGGTTGATCTGGCGGATAAAATCGGCGGATCGTCCGCGGTGAAGGTCATTGTCTCAGAGTATGTACCGGTGAATCTTCAGGTGCTCGGCCGCGCCCCGGGGCTGAAAGGAGTCATTGCCTACGGGGCAGGGTATGATCATATTGACGCCACCGCCTTAAGTCAGAGCGGAATAAAAATCTGCAACTGCCGGGGTGAAAATGCCCAGGCAGTGGCGGAGCTTGCCTTCGGCCTTCTCCTTTCCCTGCTGCGACGGATTCATAGGGCCGACCCATGGGTCAGGGCAGGGGATTGGGTCAAGGCAGGCAGGGCCCTGCCGGAATGGACTTCCGGGCAGGAATTATGGAGGAAAACTCTGGGGGTCATCGGGCTGGGGCAGATTGGGGCCAGGGTGATCAAGATTGCCAAAGGATTCGACATGAAAATAATCGGTTATGACCCATTTATTAATCCTGCGCTTTATAATCAGATGGGGGTGGAACCGACTCCTCTGGGTGAGCTCTTGTCCCGGGCTGACGTGGTTACTCTTCATATTCCCCACACCTCAGCCACCGAGAAATTACTCGACTCCCGCGCTTTTGCAGCCGTGAAGCCGGGGATGGTCCTGGTGAACACTTCCCGCGGGAGGGTGATCGAGGAGAAGGCGTTAATCGAGGCCCTCCAAACAGGGCGGATCAAGGGTGCGGCTCTGGATGTGTTTGCCACGGAGCCCCTGCCCCCCGGCCATCCCTTGACCAAATTGGAGAATGTGGTCCTTTCTCCCCACATGGGGGCCCTTAGTCAGGAAGCGGGAGACCGCCTTTCTGATTCCGTGGCCCGGCAGGTCCGGGATATTCTGGAAGGACGACCGCCGGAATGCCTGATTACCTAAAGGCGGGGATCGTTTTCTGATTTGGAAATTCTTTGAACGCTCTCTTTCTTCTAACCGATTTTCATTTTCTGGCTCAATAGAATGCGCATCCTCGCCTTCCGACCC
>JAPLIW010000446.1 GCA_026388915.1 Deltaproteobacteria bacterium | reverse complement strand
GGGAGCGTTATCCCCAGGTCTTCAGCTGACACAAGTCCGAGCACAGTGTTGACTTTGCCCGCCTCAATGGCCGGTGCCGGGGCGGCAAAAAATGACAGAAGGATTACCGATAGGATCCATGACACGAGAAGCTTACCAAATCTGCATCTGTTCATATTCTTCCTCCTTGATTTTATTCGGCCCTCCGGCAGAGCCGGGGCTTTACTCGAAGGAAACCAACTGTTTCGACCCGAGCCATTTTCCGCAAAAAAAATCCCATTTCTTCCTCAGAAATGGGATCTATCTTTCTTCCCACCATAAATCCTCCGGCCCCGCGTCCGGCAAATGGTTGAGGGTTGTTGGAGAACTCAGGAAAACAGGATCATAGGCTGGACGGATTTTATAGGAGATAGAAAAGCAAGTCAAGGATTGTTTTCATCTCACTTCTCGCAGGGCATATCGAAGCAATCGCCCATTCATTTGTTCGGACTTTCCAGTTCTACCTGGAGGGCTTCGAGGATCCGGCAAACCATTCCGTAATAACCGATCGTCGTGGTTAGCTCCACAATCCCTTCTTCATTCAGGAAACTCCGAACAGCGGCAAAAGTACCATCTTTTACCCTGATATTCTGGGTAACTTCATCCGTATATTGCAGGACTGCCCGCTCCTGTTCATTGAATTTGCGGGAATTTTTCCAAGCAGGCAGGGCATCAATCTGTTCCTCTCGTACCCCCACGCGCAGGGCGATGGACACATGGTGGGTCCATTCGTATTTGGCCTGGTTTATATGGCCCACCCTTAGGATGGCCAACTCCCGCAGGGCGGGGGGTACAGTCCCCTTAAGAAGGATGGAATTGCCCAACCGCAGAAAATAATAGCCGACCTGGGGGCAGTGAGCCATCACCATGAAGACATTTAGGACACGAAGCCCATTTTCCTCCATCTTCTGAAACATCTCTTGAATCTCTGGAGCCGCCTGCTCTTTATTCATCAGACCCACTCGGGGCATTCTCTTCCTCCTTTTCTTCTTTGAAGCTGTTTTTGATTTGCTAACGTCAAGACCGCCCTTTGGGTGGGCCCATACCCCTTTCTTCCCAGAATTTAGATTCCTCTGAAAAAAGGGACAAGCACGAATCTTTAAGCTCAGCCGATCTTCGCGCACTGCCCGCCATCCACGGGCAGGACCGCTGCGGTAATAAACTTGGCCTCATCCGAGGCCAGGAAAAGCGCTGCATAGGCCGTATCCCACCCGGAGCCCATCCCCCCTTTTAGCGGAACCTGCTTATTCCGCGCTTGGATCAGGTCTTCCTTTTTGATCCCCCGCAATCGGGAGATTCCTTCGATGGCCATGGGAGTATTCATGAGGCCCGGCATGATGCTATTCACCCGAATTCCTTTGCTGGCATATTGCATAGCAATGGAATGGGTCAGGGCGTTGACCCCTGCTTTGGAGGTCTTGTAGGCCAGCATGGAAACGGCGCAGACCGCTGCCGCCGATGAAATATTCACGACGGAACCGCTGCCCTGCTTCTCCATGTAGGGCAGAACATACTTGCAGGTCAGAAACATGCTTTTCAGGTTTCGCTGAAAGATCCGGTCCCATACTTCTTCTTTTAGGTCCACCGGCCCCCGATCCTCCCCGCCGACCCCCACATTATTAACCAGGATATCAATGCGACCATACGCCTCGGCGCACTTCTCGGCCATTCGCCGGCAGTCCTCCGAACGGCTGACATCGGCGGCAAAAGCGATGGACTCTCCCCCTTCCCGCTCGATCATTGATTGGGTCTCCTGAGCGGAATCAAGGCGAAGATCCACGAGCATCGTTTTGGCTCCTGCGCGAGCAAATAGAACGGAAATCGCTCGCCCATTTCCGATCGTATCTCCCGGAGTTTGGCCGGCACCGGTAACAATGGCAACTTTTCCGTCCAACCGCTTATCCATTTTTCCTCCCTTTTGAAAAACCTTTCAAATCCCGCTCTCAATTCTTAATGGAAACCATCCGATTACTCCGGGGGTGCCGGGACCGAGCCGGGTCGGGTCATGAGTTTATCGCTCTGCTGGAACCCAAAGCTTTCATACAGATGGTGGGCATCTCTCGTCTGCAGCACAAACTGGGTGCCGGAAATCGCCGGATGATTGAGCACGCACTGCAAGAGCCATCTCCCCAGCCCCCGGCCCCGCAATTCCGGAGCAATCACCAGGTCTGAAAGCCAGGAAAAGACGCAATGATCCGTGACCACCCGGGCAAACCCGACCTGCTCGTTGTTTCGAAAAAGGGAAAAACACAGCGAATTCTCAACGAGTTTTTCCACCACCTGCCGGGGTCTTTTGTACCCCCAGTGCGTTCCCGCCAGAAGGTGGGCAACCGTGTCTATCTTCACCCTGGCCCGGTCATCGGTGAGGGTAAGATCATTTTGTCGCCATTCCACTCCCAAAGGTAATTCGACTCGAAAGGTTGTTCTCCCCTCCCGGGAATCAATTTCGATCTTTCCGCCCATGTGTTTGATCAGGCGGGTGGTGATGTGCAAGCCCCGGCCCCGGCCCTCGCCCTGCAAGCAGCGTTCTTTCTCCTCTTCGGAGATCTCCCCGGTGTTGGTGATTTCAGCCACCGCCCGCATGGATTTCTGGTAGGAGCGGATGGAAAGCTCCCCTCTCTCCGGGGTGGCGTGGGAGGCGTTGTTCAGAAGGTTATCGAAGACCCTTTCGATGTGCAGGGGGAAACACCGAATCCAGAGAGGAAATTGCAATTCCTGTTCAATCTGCAGAATATTTCTCCGGTTCAGCTCCCGAACGGCTTCCGCATTGATCCGGAAACGTTTCTTCAGGATATCGGTCATGTCCAGGGTCGTTTCCTTCCCTTGCCCATGGAGAGTCAAAGCCAACTCCTGAATGCGGGAAGATTCCTGCAGGATGATATCCATGGCCTGCAGGATTTTTTCCCTATTGGGAAGTTCGGGAAGCTCGCCCAGCATCCGCTGCACTCTTTTCGCAAACCCGGCAATGGCAATCGCCGGGTTCTTGAAATCGTGTACGATATCGTCCATCTTCTCCAGCCTCAGGCCCTTCATCAGCTCTTTCCCCAGAAAACTGAAGAGCATGATATCTTCTTCGGCGAAGCTCAGGTGCTGGGCCTGGGCGTCAAAGGCCAAAAAGTATGTAGGAAGGATGGATCTTCTCATTCTCAAAATCCCCGAAGGGGCCGGTTTGATGGACCAGGGCGTGGATGTAGGGCTCCTTGACGGAGAAGATCTGCCCGATTCCGTGCTGCGCCTCCGGGAACCCGGCTTCCAGAATCACATGCTCCCGGTCTTCCATGATGGAGAAGAGCGTACACCGCTGGATCTTCATAAAGCCGGCCAAAGCGGGGATCACGGAGTTGAAAACGTGCTTCATCTTGATCCCTTCCCGCCGGGCCAACCGCAGGTAGATATCTTCCAGGATTTTATCCCTGGATACGTTGATCTTTTGCATGGAGATAATCCTTTTCCGGGCGATTACATACCCCACCCTTCGGGAAAGGACCTCGGCCATTTGAATTTCGAAGGGGGTGAAAGCCTTATCCTCCTTCTTGTAGAAAATCTCGAGAACCCCCTGGGTGTCGGAACCTTCGGGGGAAAATCTCGGCAGGGAGATGGGAACGGCAAGCATGGAGCGGATCCCGATCCCCCGGGCATTTTCTTTATCCTGGTAATTCGGATCTTTAAAGATATTCGGAATCTGGCGGCTGCGCTGGGTTCTCATGACTTCACTGGCAATGGCCCGGTCGAAAGGGGTCAGCTCGAGAATATCCTCGCCCAGGAGGGGGGAATAGAGAGAAGCGGGTTCTCCTTCCCCAAAGGAATCGTAAATCCGGATGCTGGCAAAATCGGCCCCCAGAAACTCGACGATATTCCGGGCCAAGGACCGCAAGATCTCCCTCTCGGGGAGCAGGGGATCGATCTCCAGGATGGTCTCCACCTGATGGATCATCCGGTCGACATATTGTTCCAGAATCTCGTCCTTGATCCGATTGACCACGGCCGGGAGTTCCTCCTCGGAGAGGTTCACTCCCTTTTCGGCTAAGCAGAGACCAATCGACCGGACCAGTTTTTGATCGATTTCCAAAAAGTCCATGATGTTATCGGCAATGGAGATTGTGTATCGAGCGCATTGAGGAACCCGGCGGGATGAAAGCCGAAAATCCCCATCGGTGTATCCCGACCCCTGCCGAGCAGAGAACCGATAACCCAACCTATCACAAAACCCCTGCAATTTCAACGGCTATCCCCTTCTCCGTCTCTTACCGATTCCGCTCGGCGGAGAATCTTCTTGACCCCCCGATTTTTCTCCGCGTCTCCCCCTCTCCGTGTCATTTTCTTTCTTTATTCCGCATTCCACATTCCGCATTCCGAATTTCCTTGACCATGAAAAAGAGGCGACGTTAGAATGACCGTGACTGTATTCCGTATAGAATTTTCATTCCGCGAAGGGGTTATGGAGAAAGGAGGTCGCACGGCATGGCCATCACCATCATTAAAGACTTTTGCAAGGGCTGCGGCTTCTGCATTACCAACTGCCCGAAGAAAGTCTATGAGCTTTCCGGCGAAATGAACAAAAAGGGCTATCGTCTGCCCAACCCGGTGAGGATCGAGGACTGCACCGAATGTGGCATCTGTGACTTGTACTGTCCGGATTTCGCCATCGTTCTGGAAAAGACCAAGAAAAAGGGAAAAGGAAAGGAGGCCCGCGGATGTCTTCAGGAATAACGCCTGGAAGATATTTTGTTCAGGGCGACGAGGCCATCGCCGAGGGGGCCATCGCTGCGGGTTGCCGCTTTTTTGCCGGGTATCCCATCACCCCCTCTTCCGAAACCTCGGAGACCATGGCCCGGCGTCTGCCCGAAGTCGGAGGGGTCTGCCTGCAGATGGAGGATGAACTCGCTTCTATCCACGCCATCGGGGGAGCCTCGGTCGGGGGACTCAAGGCCATGACCATCTCCTCCGGGCCGGGAATCAGCCTGAAACTGGAGGGACTGGGATGGGGGATCAAGAACGAAATCCCCTACGTGGTCGTCGACATCCAGAGAGCCGGCCCCAGCAACGGGGTGGCTACGCGGGTGGGGCAGGGGGATCTGTACACGATCCGCTACGGCTCCGCCGGGGGAAACCACTGCACCATCGCCCTCTCTCCCAAGTCGACCCAGGAAGCTTTTGATCTGACCATCGAATGCTTCAACCTCTCGGAGATCTTCCGGTGCCCCGTGTTCCTGCTCTCCGACGAGACCGTGGGACACACCCGGGAGCTTCTGGTTATTCCCCCGGAAGATGAATTGAAGGTGGTGAAGCGTTTTAAGCCCACCGTCCCGCCGGAGCAGTTTGTCATGTATCCTCTGGACACACCGGGAGTCATTAACTACCCCTTTCCCAACATCGGCGAGGGGTACGGGATCTGCGTCTCCCCTTATACGCACACCTCCAAGGGGTATGCCAGTACGGCCCAGGAAATCCAGGAAAAAATGGCCAAGCGGCTGGTGTACAAGATCACCGAAAACCTGGACAAGCTGGTCCGGGTGGAGAAGCAGAAGATAGAAGACGCCGAGTTTGCGGTCATCGCCTACGGGGGAGACGCCCGTCCGGCCATGGCCGCCGTGGATATCGCCCGGGAAAGAGGGATGAGAGTGGGGTTCTTCCGCCCCATCATCCTCTGGCCCTTCCCCGACGGGGAAGTCCTCAAGGTGGCCGAAAAGGTCCAAACCATCCTGGTCTGCGAGCTCAACATCGACGGGCAGCTGTCTCGGGAGGTCGCCCGGGCGGCCAAGGGGAAGGCGGAAGTCTTCCACTTTGGTTCGGGCGGCGTGGAACCCCATCTTCCCATGCAGATCTTCAACGAGATAAGGAGGCTGTATAAATGAGCACGGTCGGCGAAACCTTGAAACTTCTCCATCCGCTGGTCCAGAAATACTTGCGCCAAGAACGGATGCCCCATATGGCCTGCCCGGGTTGCGGGATCGGCCAGGTGACCCACTCCGTCCTGCTGGCCATCGACGAGCTGGGGTTAACCCCCCAGGATACCGTCTGGGTCCAGGGGGTCGGCTGCAGCAGCCGGATCACCTACTCCACATGGGTGGGAGACAACATCGACGCCCACCACGGCCGGATCTTCGCCGTGGCCACGGGACTGAAGATGGCCCGCCCGGACATGAACTTCATCCTCTTCACCGGGGATGGGGACTGCGGGGCCATCGGCGGCAACCACTTCATCCACGCCTGCCGCCGTAACCTGGATGTGACCGCCATCCTCTTCAACAACGGGATTTACGGCATGACCGGGGGGCAGGTCGCCCCCACCTCCCCCTTGGGGGCCGTTACCACCACCACCCCCTACGGGAACATCGAAGACCCTTTCGACATGTGCCAGATGGCCGTAGCCGCCGGGGCCGCCTACGTGGCCCGCTGGAGGTCCACCGACTTCAAGCCTCTGGTTGCATCGATCAAGAAGGGCATCCAGACCAAGGGGCTGGCCTTTATCGAAGTCCTGCTCCAGTGCCCGACGAACTTCGGCCGGTACGTCCTGAAGACCAGCTCCCCCCAGGAAGTGGTCAAGTATATCAAAGAGCACTCCGTAACTCAGAAGGATGCACAGAAGCTCAGCCGCGATGAGTTGGCCGGCAAATACCTCCTGGGCGAATTCGCCCATCGCCCGGAACGGAAAGGAATTGTGGAGCGTTACCAGGAACTCTTGAAAGCCCATCGGAAGGAGTAGACTATGGCTCGCCAGGAAGTGCGATTTGCTGGATTTGGAGGTCAGGGTTTGCTCCTGGCCGGTATCCTCCTGGGAAAGACCGCCTGCCTCTACGGCGGGAAACAGGCGGCCCAGACCCAGTCTTACGGGACCGAAGCCCGGGGAGGAGCCAGCCAGTGCAACGTGGTCATCGACGACAAAGAGATTACCTATGTGGGCGTGGTCAATCCCGATGTCTTCGTGGTCATGTCCCAGGAAGCTTACGAAAAATTGATCGAAGAGGTGAAGGAAGGGGGACTGGTTTTTTATGACTCCGACCTGGTAAAGGTCAAGGAGAATCCCAAACTCCGCCAGATTCCAGTCTCTTCCACGAGTTCCGCCAAGGAGCTGGGCCGGCAGATGGTGGCCAACGTGGTGATGCTCGGGGCCATGGTGGAAGGCACCAGAATCCTGGACGCCGACCAGGTCAAAGTCTGCCTCAAGGACAGCGTCCCCCCGGGGACCGAAGACCTGAACCTCAAGGCGTTTGACAAAGGGCGGTCGCTGTTCAAAGTTAGTTGAGAGTTGGGAGTTGAGAGTTGGAAAGGCCCGCTTTCGACAACTCCCAACTCTCACCTCTCAACTCACTCTTTCAGGAGGTCTGCATGGATACTTTTCTAGGTTACCCGAGGCCCGACGGCCGGGCCGGAACCCGCAACTATCTGGCCGTCATTCCCACCGTATTCTGCGCCAACGAAGTGGCCATGGCGATCGCCAAAAAATACAAGAGCGCCAGGCCCCTGCTCCACCACCAGGGCTGCGCCCAGCTCAAACCGGATTCGGACCGGGTGACCCAGACTCTGATCAGCCTGGGGGCGAATCCCAATGTGGGGGCGGTTTTACTCGTTGGCCTGGGCTGTGAGAGCGTTTCCCTCCAGGAAGTCTACCAGGGTCTGAAGGACCGGGGTCAGAAGGTGGAAAAAGTCCTGATCCAGGGGATCGGGGGGATGAAAAAAGCTACCAAGCGGGGGATCGAACTGGCGGCCAAACTGGATCAGTCCCTATCCAAGATGAAACGGAAGCCCGTTCCCGCAAACCACCTCACCATGGGGATCAAGTGTGGCTCCTCCGACACCACCTCCGGGCTGGTAAGCAACCCCGCGACGGGAAAGGCCAGCGACCTTCTCCTGGCCCGGGGCGGGGCGGTCATCTTCGGGGAAACGACGGAGTTTATCGGGGCCGAGCATCTCCTGGCGCGGCGGGCGGTCAGCGGGGAAGTGGCCTCGAAGATTCTTCACATCGTGACCCGGATGGAAGACCGGGTGAAAGCCCTGGGATTTGACATGCGCGGCGGAAACCCGACCCCGGGAAATATCCGGGGTGGGTTGACGACGATCGAAGAAAAATCCCTGGGGGCGATCTGCAAATCCGGCTCCATGCCCATCGACGGGGTCCTGGAATACGGAGAATCCATTCCCGGAAGAGGCCTTTATGCCCTGGATTCTCCGGGGAAAGAGGCGGAAATTATGACCGGGCTTTCCGCGGCCGGGGCCAACGTCATCGTTTTTTCAACCGGCGGCGGTGCCCCGCAAGGGTATCCCATCGTTCCGGTCATCAAAGTGGCCGGCAACCCAGCCAAAGTCCGGGTCATGAAGGACCATATCGACCTCGATGCCAGCGGGGTTCTCGCGGGACAGACGACCATCGATGAAGTGGGCCAGAAGATCTACGACGCCCTTTTGGCCGTCGGCAGCGGGAAGAAGGTGAAGGCGGAAATCCTGAAGTACGACCAGACCGTGGAGATTTACACGACGGGACCAACAATTTAAATGCGGAATTCAGAATTCGGAATGCGGAATAGAAACGCTAAAGAAATAACATTGCGGAACGAATAGGCACGGAGACACGGAGAATTCATTTTTTTCTCCTCGTCACCCCCTCTCCGCGTCCCCGCGTCATTTCCTCTGTTTATTCCGCATTCCGAATTCCGCATTCTGCATTTTCAGAGGGGTTTCCATGCTTCTAACCCAGCAGGAAGGGCCGGTCGCGACCCTCACGATCAATCGTCCTGAAGTTCTGAACACGCTAACCCACGAGCTGATTCTGCTGCTGACCGAAGAGATCCGTCGGTGGGGCGCGGAAAAGGCTGTCCGGATCATCGTCCTCACCGCAAGCGGGGACAAGGCCTTTGTGGGCGGGGTGGACGTGAAGGCCATGATGGACCTGGACCCGGACGGAGCGGAAAGATTTATCACCGACTTGCACCGCTGCTTCCTGGCCGTCCGCCAGTCGGAAAAGCTGGTTATCGCCTCCATCAACGGTTTCGCCCTGGGAGGCGGGCTGGAGCTGGTCGCTTCCTGCGACCTGAGAATCGCCTCAGACCGCGCCCGATTCGGCATGCCCGAAGTCCGGGTGGGAATCCCCTCGGTCATCGAAGCGGCCATCCTTCCCCGGCTGATCGGCCTCGGCCGGGCCGCTGAGATGGTTTATCTGGGGGAAATAATCGACGCCCGCGATGCCTGGCGGATGGGGCTGGTCAACAAGGTGGTTCCCCATGAACAATTAATAGAAGCGACCCGACAGATGGCTGAAAAAGCACTCCAGTGCGGCCCAACAGCCCTGGTACTGCAGAAGAAGCTCATCGCCCAGTGGATGGACCTGAGTCTGAGCGATGCGGCGGAAGCGGGAATCCGGGCTTTCCGGGAGTGCTACAAGACCGCCGAACCCGGAGAAGGAATGAAAGCCTTTCTGGAGAAACGGAAGCCGAAGTATTAGACATTTTTCATTGCCCATTGGTCAATGATCATTGAACACCAATCATGAAAAGTCATCGTTATGATCCCCGGGCAGACGATTGAATAGCAACCGTAAAGAGGTTATTCGTTACTCGTTATTCGTTATTCGTTTGGGCAATCGGATTTACTGTTTGGGGGTCTGGCGTTATATGTGTTGAATGATGGTTGCAGGTTGCAGGCAACCATTTATGGCTTGGAAAGCGGGGGCAAAGATGAACGGTTATACTGGAAGGATCCTGCACATCAACCTGGCGCAGCAGAAATTCAAAATCGAGAATTTTGATGAAGCCTTCGCCCGGAAATTCCTTGGCGGAAACGGCTTTGCCATCAAAATTCTGTACGATGGGCTGAAGAAAGGAATCGATCCCTTCTCCCCGGAAAACCTGGTGGTCTTTGCCGTAGGACCGGTCACGGATTCTCCCCTGCCCAGCACCAGCCGGGCTTATGTGGCCACCAAGTCCCCCCTGAACGGCCTCTTCTTCGATTCTACCTTCGGAGGACGGTTCGCCATCACCCAGAAGCGGACCGGTTTTGAAGCCATCGTCATCTCCGGGAAAGCCGCCTCTCCCATCTATCTGGTCATCGACGAATCCGACGCCCAGTTCAAGCCCGCCGGCTCTCTGTGGGGAAAACTGACGAAAGAGACCTTCGAAGCCATCCAGGCCGCGGAGGGCGAGCCCGCCGATG
>JAPLIW010000403.1 GCA_026388915.1 Deltaproteobacteria bacterium | reverse complement strand
GCTCAAGTCCGGGACTTCTTTTCCGATGAGAATGGGTATGAAGAAAAGCGGGCCATTCAACGCCGGGAAACGGTTTGGGGGGACGCGTTTGTTCGTCAAAGTGGGGATTGTGCTGGTCTGGGTGGTGATGATGGGCCTCCTCGCGGACCGGACTTTTCTCCAGCCGCAGGCCCTGAAGATAACCCCGGCCATTGCCCGGGAAGGGTTGAAGCAGGGTGAGGAGTGGTGGGGAGTTTACTGGAAGGGGGAAAAGATCGGGTTTGGGGTCACCGATCAGGAGGCTCAGGGCGACCGGATCACCGTCAAAGAGCAGCTCTGGTTGAAGCTCTCGGTCCTGGCGATTCCCCAGAATATCCAGCAGACTCTGGAATACACGATGACCGAAGCCCTCACCCTGGAATCCTTCCGCTTTTCCCTCCAGTCCGGACTCTTTCCCTTCCAGCTCACCGGCCGGCTCCAGGGCGACCCCGGGGGATCTTCCCGGAAAAGGATGATTTTTAAAATTCAATCGGGAGGGCGGGAACAGGAGCAGGAGATCAACCTTCCCGAGGCTCCCTTCATCCTGGGGCAGACCAAGCTCCACTTCCTCAGCCAGGGGCTGGAGAAGGGGAAAAAATACCGGGTCCCGGTCTTCGACCCCGCCTCGATGAGCTCGGCGGAGATGATCGCCGAGGTGGAAGGTCTGGACCGACTTAAAATCGGGGGAGAGGAACGGGAACTCTACCGGGTGCGGCAGGAATTCAGGGGAATCGAGGTGAAATCCTGGATCGACCGGAACGGTCGGATCTGGAAGGAAGAGAGCCCCATGGGCTTCACCCTGACCCGGGAAAGCAGGAATGAGGCCCGGCATCAGAACTGGAGCCCCGGGAAGGTGGTGGACCTTATATCTCTCACCGCGATTCCAACGGACGGGGAAATCCCCGATCCCCGGTCCACGAGGCTTTTGCGGGTTCGGCTCCGCTCCTCCAGCCTCCGGGGGCTCAAGATCGCTGGCGACCGCCAGTCCCTCTCGGGGGATGAGATCACGGTGAAACGTGAGGATCTTTCCCCCCGGGCTTCGGTTTCGGCCGGGCTCACCGAAAAGGAAAGGATGGAATATCTGCGGGCCACTCCCTTCATCCAGAGCGATGATCCCGCGATCCGGCGCCTGGCCGGGGAAATTATCGGGGACGCCCGGGACCCCCGGGAACAGGCCGGACGGATCAACGAATGGGTGTACCGGAATATTCGGAAGCAGCCGGTGGTGAGCATCCCCAGCGCCCTGGAGGTGCTTCGCCAGAAGGCGGGAGACTGTAACGAACACGCGACCCTTTTCACCGCTCTGGCCCGGGCGGCGGGGATCCCGGCCCGAATCCAGGCGGGGATCATCTACCAGGAAGGGAAATTTTTCTACCATGCCTGGAACCAGGTTTACCTGGGCTCCTGGATTTCCGTCGATTCGACTCTCAACCAGATTCCGGCCGATGCGACCCACATACGCCTGGTGGAAGGGGACCTGGACCAGCAGCTGGACCTGGTGAGGGTCATCGGGCGATTGAAAGTGGAAGTGAGGGAGGTTCGTTGATCGAGCTGGATCATCTGAATAAAAAATTTGGGTCTTTTCATGCCGTCCGGGACCTTTCCCTCCGGGTTCCCCCGGGGGAGATTTTCGGGTTCCTGGGCCCGAACGGGGCGGGCAAGACCACGACCATCCGCATGATGGCCGGCCTGATGAAACCCACTTCCGGCCGGGTTCTCCTCGACGGGAAAGATGTATGCCGGGAGCCGGATAAGGCCAAGGCCATTCTGGGCTATATCCCCGACCGACCGTACCTCTACGAAAAACTCACCGGCGGGGAATTCCTGGAATTCATCGCCGGCCTCCATCACCTCCAGCTGGAGGATGGCTGGAAGCGACGGTCCGAGCGGCTCCTGGAGTTTTTCGACCTCCAGAAATGGCGGCAGGAACTCATCGAGAGTTACTCCCACGGAATGCGCCAGCGCCTGATCATCACCGCGGCCCTGCTGCACCGTCCGAAAGCGCTCGTCGTGGACGAACCCATGGTCGGGCTGGACCCGCGGGGAGTGCTCCTGGTCAAGGACCTCTTCCGGGACCTCGTCCAAAGCGGGGTGACCGTCTTTTTCTCCACCCATACTCTGGCCATGGCCGAGGAATTGTGCCAGCGCATCGGGATCATCCATGAGGGGCAGTTGATCGCCCTGGGGTCCATGGCGGAGCTCCGGGAGCAGGCCCGGAGCCGGGACGAACGACTGGAGCCTCTTTTTCTGAAATTAACCGAAGAGGAGCGGGCCCCCAGCCTTGCCAACCCTCTGGACGGTTGAGGAAAAGCGATGGGAAGCTGGATCACTCTTCTCTATCCGAAGACCCGGGCCCTGACCCACCGCTTCACCGAGCGCTCTCCGGGCTCCCGGCTGAAATGGGTCTTTCTGATTGCCCTGGCCCTGGGGTTCTGGGTCTTTACCTTTTTCATCTTTCAGAAGGTTCTGGTTTATTTCCGCTCCATCGAGCTCTTCGGGGATCTTCTCAACTCCCGGCTGCTCTCCATGATGCTGCTGACCTTTTTTTCCATTCTCCTCTTCAGCAACCTGATCTCGTCCCTGTCCACGTTTTTTCTCTCGGAGGATTTGAACCTCATTCTCTGCCGCCCGGTCCCCCAGGAACAGGTCTATTATGCCCGGCTGGCGGAAACCCTGGCGTACACCTCCTGGATGGTGCTTCTCTTTGCTTTTCCCGTCTTCCTGGCTTACGGATGGGTTTACGGGGCCTCCTGGAAGTTCTACGGCAATCTCCTTGCGGCCATAATCCCCTTTCTCTTCATCCCCGCGGCCCTGGGGAGCATGTTGGCCATGTTCCTGGTGAACGTTTTTCCGGCCCGCCGCACCAAGGATATCCTGCTTCTTTTGTCGATTCTCCTGGTGGTGGGCCTTTATTTCCTTTTCCGCTTCCTCCAGCCGGAAAAACTGACCAACCCCGATTCCTTTGGCGGGCTGGTGGAATACATGACCGCCCTGGCCGCTCCCTCCTGGCCTTTTCTCCCCAGTTTCTGGTTTGCCGAGTCGGTAACCCCGTACCTGCAGAAGACGGCCTCCCACGCGGACTTTTACCAGGCCTGCCTCTGGTCCACCGCGGGCGCCACGGGGGTCATCGGAAGCTGGGTGTCCCGGGCTCTCTTCTTTCCCGGGTGGAGCAAATCCCAGGAAGCGCGCAAGGCCTACCTGGCAAGAATCCCGATCTTCAATCAGCTCTTGCGGGCGGCCAGCCGCCCCCTGCGGCCGCAGGCCCGGGCCATGGTCATCAAGGACGGCAAAACCTTTTTCCGGGACACAACCCAGTGGTCACAGCTCATCCTGCTCACCGCATTGGTGGTGGTGTACCTTTACAATTTCAGCGTCCTCCCCCTGGATCAAACCCCCATGCCCAGTTTTTTCCTGCAGAATCTGTTCTCCTTTTTGAACCTGGGGCTGGCCGGATTTGTCCTTTCCGCGGTGGCCGGCCGGTTTGTGTTCCCGGGGGTAAGCCAGGAAGGGTTCTCCTTCTGGATCATTCGCTCCTCCCCCCTGTCTTTACGAACCTTCCTGTGGAGCAAATTCTGGACCGGTCTGGTTCCTCTCCTCCTTCTGGCCGAGGCCCTGATTTTTCTCTCCAACTGGCTTTTGAAAGTGACCCCCTTCATGATGGCCATCTCCTCCATCACGATCCTTTTCATCACCTGCGGCGTCGTGGGTTTGGCCGTGGGGGTGGGAGCCCTCTACCCCCAGTTCAGGCTGGAGAACACCGCGCGCATGGCCTGGGGAATGGGCGGCGCGATTTACATGATCATCAGCATGATCTTCAT
>JAPLIW010000948.1 GCA_026388915.1 Deltaproteobacteria bacterium | reverse complement strand
AGCGATCTGCTGGAATCCTTCGATCACGGGAACGAAGACCGAGGATGCCTTCCTTGCCACCAAGAATGGACCCCGGATGATCACCCATCCGGTGATCTTTCCGATCATTGCCTATCACAAGAAGGGAGTGCTTCTGACGAGACCGGGAATGATGATTTTGGATTAAAAAATGAGATAATGGAATATTGGAATGATGGAATGGGGGAAGATTGATGATCTCGTAAAAAGGTTAAAAATGGGTCATTGCGAGCGAGGCGAAGCAATCTTATCTCTTCTATCTCATGGATTTCATGAGATTGCTTCGTCGCTACGCTTCTCGCAATGACACGGCTCCAGACTTTTTACGAAGTCATCAAGATTGGAGGATCAGAAAAAGGTTAAACCCCAACTGTTCCCCGTCATTCCGTCATTCCAGCATTCCGCTATTCCATCGTTCTATCATTCTATTATTCCTCTTTTAGGGGTTTTTCCATGCGTCGTTGGGAAAGATGGACTGCTGCTTTTTTGATCTTTTTGGGTGTCGGAGCGGCTGCTCTGGCCTTCCGGATGGGCTTCGGGGGCCTTCGCCATCCCGGCCCCGGGTTTTTTCCTTTCTGGCTTTCGGCGATCCTGGCTTTTCTTTCTTTCATATATCTCTTCCCAAATCTGGGGTCCCATGGCTCGGCGGGGTCTTTATGGCAAAAAGGGGCCTGGGTCAGGCCCTCCCTGGCGGCTATCGTGATGTTTGGTTATACGGCTCTGATGGGGGAGTTGGGGTTTTTTTCTTCCACCTTCCTTCTCTTTCTATCCTGGTTGACCTTTATCGAACGGGAAAAATGGAAAACGATCGGCTTGGTTTCCCTTGTGGGGACTTTCTGTTTTTACCTCGTTTTCGGTGTTTTTCTGAAGGTTCCGCTTCCCAAGGGAATCCTTTTTTAGCGGAGGAGCAAGGATTTGGAATATTTTTCGGGACTGATGATGGGTTTCTCCTTGGCCCTCACGCCCACCAACCTTCTTTTTTGTTTAATCGGGGCGGTCCTCGGCACGGCCGTGGGGGTTCTGCCAGGACTCGGTCCCGCCGCCACGATTTCTCTGCTTCTTCCCCTTAGCTACGCCATAGGAAACCCCATAACTTCGATTATCATGCTGGCCGGGATTTACTACGGCGCCATGTATGGAGGTTCGACGACTTCGATCCTCCTCAATATTCCCGGGGAGGCGGCGTCGGTTGTAACCTGCATCGATGGATACCAGATGGCCAAAAAGGGACGTGCCGGAGCGGCCCTGGGAATGGCGGCCATTGGGTCCTTTATTGCCGGGACAGTCGGAGTCATCGGCCTGACCTTTGTCGCCCCCCCTCTTTCGGCATTCGCCCTGAAGTTCGGCCCTCCCGAATATTTCTCCCTCACGATTCTCGGGTTGATGCTGGCCACATACCTCTCCGGCAAATCCATTCTGAAGGGGATGATCATGGCTGTCCTGGGCCTTCTCCTGGCAACGGTGGGGATGGACCCCGTTACGGGCAATACCCGTTACACCTTCGGGCTTCTGATCCTGGAAGACGGGTTCGATTTCCTGACCCTCGGAATGGGGCTTTTCGGGATCGGGGAAATTTTATCGACCCTGGAAGGAAAATTGAAGGCGGAGTTAGTGACCACAAAGATTACCAACCTCTGGCCGACCCTCAAGGATTGGGCGATTTCAAAATGGTCGGTCATTCGCGGCTCCGGAATCGGGTTTTTCGTGGGGCTTCTGCCTGGCGGCGGAGCCGTTATCGCTTCCCTGCTTGCGTATGCGGTCGAGAAGAGGGTTTCCAAAGAACCCCAAAAGTTCGGTCAGGGAGCTCTTGAGGGCGTGGCCGCCCCGGAATCGGCCAATAATGCCGCGGCCAGCGCTTCCTTCATTCCCATGCTCACCCTCGGCATTCCCGGCAACCCGGCCATCGCCATGATCTTTGCCGCCCTCTTGATCCAGGGGGTAACGCCCGGACC
>JAPLIW010000301.1 GCA_026388915.1 Deltaproteobacteria bacterium | reverse complement strand
CAACAATAACGCCTTGCTCGCGTGCTTCATTGCGCGGGATACGCCGGCCATGGCTTTTGTGAAGTGAGGCTTTGTTGAAGTACGAAGCCACAGCTGCCGCATCATCCGCCGCATTACTTCGGCCCGCAAACATCCGCTTTTCTAACCACCCGGCGACCATTTTTTCGCCATACTCAAGAGCGTTTTGGGCCTCTTGAAGTAACCCCGGGCCCAAAGATTGTAAAATTGGTGCCCATAAATGGGCAAGGCGCAGATCTTCTAACAGCTCTCTCTTCGCGCGATCGAATTGGTCCACAATAGCGCGTGCAGAACCTGTTCTTCCCCCGGGCATTGGCATTTGAGGGTCAATTGGACCGAGCTGGCTCTGACGGCCCATTATTAATCTGTTCGCTCCGAGGGCTATCATGGTGCCAGCTGACATTGCGAATGTGGGCACCACGACTTCAATGTCCTCGAATTTTTCATGAAGATAGGATACCACGGTTTCCGCAGCGTTGGTGATTCCGCCAGGCGTATGGAGAATAAGCGTAAGCCCAAGTCTCCAGTCCATTCCATGCATGACCGACATAAAGCCATTTATTTCTTCGTAAGTAAGTTGAAGGTTCATTGCCGGAAGGTGAGGTTTCTGTAGGAATGCAGAAGCGTAGATAATGACGTTTCTGTTACCCCGCTCCGCGCTTACATTTTGGAGGGCCCGTCTTGTATTGGTTTGAATCCATTGGTTTTTTTCCTGGTCATTTGGCAAGGATTCAACTTCGGCTATGAGCTCATTCCACGATGGCATAAATTCATCCCGTTATCTGGATGCTGAGAGGGTGATTCATGTCCCGCTGAGGGCTCTCTACAACCACATAATTGTCCCCAATTGATGCAATTTTATTAAGCTCCAAGTAGAGTTCGTACTGTTTATTCGCTTCCTCAATCAGCCTAAAAAAATCCTGGTCGCTAAGGTACTGGGCATTTATATTATTCATAATCCTCCTCCTGTTTTGGGTAATCTCCCGCATCCCAACCGCACCTTGCCAGCCATGGATTTGACCTGCAATAATTGTACCACAGAAACATCCTATAAAAACATGTGCTCCATAAATCCAGGAAGAAATAAATGCCGCTTCCTCCGTCTTAATATCGGCACAAATTTCCCGAACATAGAGCAGATTTTACGCTCATCTCTGATCCTGTCAAGGCTTATTTGAAGTTTCCCGACCGTTTAGCGGTGAGCTTCCAGCCTGAAAGAAAAACTGCGTCCGCACATAAAGCGATAAGAAGGACATCCGCCTACCCCCCTTTTTTTCTGATCTTTCAATCCCTTCCTTCAAAAACTTCCTGGCGTCTACATGGCGTCTACACGACGCCCTGAAAAAAGAAAAAGGGGTTAGAAACCTTATCTAACCCCTTGAAATCATGGTGAGCCGTACAGGGATCGAACCTGTGACCACCTGATTAAAAGTCAGGTGCTCTACCTACTGAGCTAACGGCCCAATAACCTATTGGGACGCAGATGAACGCAGATTTTCAGGATAAAAAATCAAAAAATATATGGGACACAGATGAACACAGATGGAAAAATCAAAAAATCTTTTTTAGCTTTTTACTCTATTCAGTCTCTCTGGTTTTTATCTGTGTTCATCTGTGTTTATCTGGGTCCCAATAAATCTATTGTAATTTGAATCTCCCCGGCGAGCAAGGGTTTTTATGAACGCCGGCGGCCCTGCTGGAAGGGGTTGCGGCGCAGAATGGTCTCCGCCCTCTTTTCCCCCACCGAGACCAGGGTGACCTTGGTCTCGGTCAGCTCCTCGATCCGCCGCACGTAATGCCGGGCCTTGGGGGGAAGGTCCTGGAAAGTCCGGGCATTCCTCAGGTCCGCCTTCCAACCCGGGTGGTCTTCGTAAACGGGTTCGCATTCCTTCAAGACCTGAACTTGCGAGGGAACCTCCTCGATCCTCCGGCCGCGGTGCTGATAGGCCGTGCAGATCCGGATGGTATCGAACTCGCCGAGCACGTCCATCTTGGTTAGGGCGATGCCGGTGAGCCCGTTTAACCGGATGGAATCCTTCAACAGCGGGATGTCCAGCCAGCCGCAGCGGCGGGGTCTGCCGGTGGTGGCCCCGAATTCCCGGCCCCTTTCCCGGATCTTCTCCCCCACGGCGTCATTCAATTCGGTGGGGAAGGGGCCCTCTCCCCCCCGCGTGGTGTAGGCCTTGGCGACGCCGATGACCTCGGTGATCCTGGTGGGCCCGACCCCGGCTCCGGTGCAGGCCCCCCCGGCCACCGTGTTGGAGGAGGTCACGAAGGGGTAGGTTCCGTGGTCCACATCCAGGTGGGTTCCCTGGGCTCCTTCGAAAAGGATCTGGCGGCCCTGTTTGATCTGTCCGTTGACGAAAAGGGAGACGTTGCCCGCGAATTTTTTCAGGCGCTCGCCGTACCCGCGGTATTCCTGGAACACGGCTTCGAGGTCAAACCCCTGGTCGTTCAAGCAGGTGTTCAGGTAATGGTTCTTCACGGCGAGAATCGTCTCCAATTTTCCCCGGAAAACCTTCTCCTCCACGAGGTCTCCGAAGCGGATTCCTTCCCGGGCCACCTTGTCCTCATAGGCGGGCCCGATCCCCCGCCCGGTGGTCCCGATCTTGCCCTCGCCCTTCATCCGCTCCCGGGCCACGTCGATCCTCCGGTGGTAGGGCATGATCAGGTGGGCGTCCTCGCTGATCAGGAACTGGCGGTCATCCAGGAAATGGCCCCGCTTCCTGAGCTCATCGATCTCCTGCAGAAGGACCTGGGGGTCGACCACGACCCCGTTGCCGATCACGCAGATTTTGTCCCGGTAGAGGGCGCCCGAAGGGATCAGGTGAAGGATGATGGTCTCCTGGCCCACCACGACGGTGTGGCCGGCGTTGTTACCCCCCTGGAAGCGGACCACCACGTCGGCGTATTCGGTCAGAAGATCGACGACCTTCCCTTTCCCCTCATCGCCCCACTGCATTCCGACAATCACGATGTTAGCCATCTTTTCCTCTTTCTGGTGGCGAAATCACCTTGGTACCAATTCGAATGATTACAATTCGGTCTTATCGCCCCGGAAAATAAATATCGAAATCCGAAACAAATCCAGCACCCGAATTTCCAATTTTCAAAACCACTGAGGCTCTTGAAAGCAAGGAGAAATCGTCATTCCGGGCAAGCGAAGCGCGACCCGGAATCCAGGATTTTGAAGAGATTCTGGATTCCGGCTTTCGCCGGAATGACGGAGTAAATGACTTTTGCAAGAACCTCCGATATTTTGAATCTTGCCCTTTTGGTCATTCGAATTTGTTTCGAGTTTCGGATTTCGTGGTTCGGATTTAGGCCATCGGTCCTCAAAGAAACAATCAAGCTCTCTTTCCTTCATTTCGCCGAAAGAACTTCCATGGCCGCCTTGATCCCCGCTCCCAACTCGAATTGGTATCCCAGTTCCTTCAGAGTCATCTCCACGGCGGCGATGCCCGCGATGATGTCCGACGGATCGATGTATCCCATGTGAGCGAGGCGGAATATTTTTCCCTTGGCCCGGTCCTGTCCTCCGGCAATGGTCAGGTTGTGCTTCTCGCGGAGGATCTTCACCACTTTCTGCCCGTCGATTCCCCGCGGGGCAAGGACGGCGGTGACGGCGTCCGAATACGCCCGGGGGGCATAGAGCTGAAGGCCCAGGGCGCCCATCGCGGCGCGGGTGGCTTTGGCCAGGCGCGCGTGGCGGGCGAGGATGTTTTCCAGACCTTCCTTGCGGATCAATTTTAAAGATTCGGCCAGGCCCACGACCAGGGAGATGGCGGGCGTGTAGGCGCTCTGGTTCTGGGTCAGATTCTTCAGCTCTTTCTTGAAGTCAAAATAGAACCTGGGAAGCGTGGACCGCTCCACAAACTGCCAGGCCTTATCGCTGAGGGCGGCGAAGGCCAGGCCGGGCGGGAGCATGAGGGCCTTCTGCGACCCGCAAATGACCACGTCCAGCTTCCATCCGTCCATGGGAAGCTCCACCGCTCCCACGTGGGAAATCCCGTCCACCACCAGGATCGTCCCCGGATGCCGGGAGACGAGGGCGGCGATTTCCTTGACCGGATGGAGGACCCCGGTAGAGGTTTCCGTGGCCTGGGTAAAGACCGCCTTGATCGAAGGATCTTCCCTGAGCGTTTTTTCAATCACCGCCGGATCAACCGCCTGCCCCCACTCCACGGGAATAACGATGGGTTTAACTCCGTAGGCGCGGCAGATTTGGGTGAACCGCTCCCCGAACTTGCCCCCTTCCACGACCAAAGCCTTGTCCCCGGCGCAGAGGGTGTTGGTCACCGCCCCTTCCATGGCCCCGGTTCCGGAGGAGGCGAAGATCAGAACTTCGCTTTTCGTCTGGAAAAGGTATTTCAGCCCCTCCCGCACTTCCTGCAGAATCCCCTCGTACAGAGGCGTCCGGTGGTGAACGATGGGCCGGGCCAGGGCCTGGAGCACCTCCGGGGGAATCGGAGTGGGCCCGGGGGCTAAGAGATAGTGCTTTTTCATGAGGCCTTCGAATCTCTTTTTAATAAAGCATTTTTTCATACCAGAAATCATTGGGGGTGTCAAGGTGAAAGAGGAACCCCCACGGCTTTCAGGAAAAAGGCAGATTGGATTCGATCCTGAAGAACAGAATGATTCCTGGATGAAAAGCCCTATTGTTGTATCCCGGAAATAAGCTGATAAACTCAGCCCCTGGTGCCAGGAGCCGGGCGGCCCGACGCGCGCCCCCAAAATAGGCAGTGGTTCCTCCGGAGCCTACGGGGACCTTACTGTGGAAGCTGCCAAAGAGTCCGCTTTTGGGGTACTTACCAAGAAGTAGCCCCCTTGGCCGGGTTCCTTTGCGGAAACCTAGGGATGCGACAGGAGCAGGCTTTTTCCCGCCGGATTTTGGCGGCACGCATCGGTCCGCCCCTCGGCTCCACGTGGGAATTTATTCATATTATTTTTGGGACACGACACTATCATCTCCTATGATAGAAATCATTCTTCTTTTTCAAAAATTTGGGTATATAATAAATAAAAAAATCTCAAGAGCCCTGCTTTCTTCCTCCATTGGGTCAGGGGGAGGCGAGGGGGCTAGCTTCGCCGGAATCAGGCAGATGAGTAGAGGTTAGAGAGGAGGAAAAAAAAATGGAAAGAAAGTTCTTTATTGGATTTCTGCTGCTCTTTTTTCTGACGGCCTGTGCAGGCCTGGAACCCATCGAGGTGCGGGAACAGACGTATGGGAAAGAAGTGCCCGTGATCAGCCAGTCTTTTGCTTCCTCAAAAATCAGCTGGGGGCAGGCCTGGAAGGTTTACCTGATGGCCTCGGACCCGGATGGGGACATGAAGAATATCGTCTGCACCATAGATCAACCCGGAACGGGAACTTATCCCGTGGGCATTACGCGGATTAAAGAGGAAGATCGCCGGGAGCTGTCAGGATATGTTTACCTCAGTACAATTGGGTCCGGGAACCTGGATTGGGTTACTATTACGCTTCATGTTCAAATCGAGGATAAGGCCGGACATTACAGCAAACCGGTGTCCTTTCCCCTGAGCTTTGATTCCAGGTATCGGCAAGAACCGCCGCCGGAAGGAGTGTTTAAGGAAAAGAACCTGGGTCCCATCATGATTCAACTGCGCAAAATCACCGATGGCGATAGACCCGATTTTGATTGATTTCCTCCTTTCTCCCCTCATGTTTCCCCCCGGAGGTGGTCTATCCCCCATGAACCGCCTCCGGGTACAAAGAGCCCTTCCCCTCCATCCCCATGCCTTGGGAATCCTGGGGCACATCTTGCCGGTTAGGCATAGATTCTTACACCTTTCAGTCTGAGAATTTTCTTCTCAGACTTTTGAAATATCCCCTCCCCCCGCAGGAGGGGATAAAGGGGAGGGGGATGCATTCCGGATTCACCCCCACCCTCACCCTCCCATCAAAGGGGGAGGGCTCTAAAGGGAAATTTCAATCTTTGGCTAGCTCTTTACACAAATCGTAGGGGTAAAATCCGGACATAAAAAAACCCCCGGGAGGTCTCCTCCCGGGGGTTTTTGGTGAGAGGGGTTCTTAGAATGCGTACTTCAGGTTGGTCATCAGGTTCCAGGCGTTGTCCCCAGGGGCATTCGTCTGGCCCATAACGCTGCCCTTGTAGACATCGCCCGGGAAGAAGTACCCGAATCCGATCATGTAGGTACAATTCTGATAGATTTTAAGAGTGGCTATCAGGTTGAGTTCCTGGCCTACAGTGTCTTTGT
>JAPLIW010000371.1 GCA_026388915.1 Deltaproteobacteria bacterium | reverse complement strand
GCACTCTTCCTCCCTGACTTACCCAAATCGATTATTTATTGACGTACTCTTTGGCAATCTTGACCAACTGGGCGCAATAATCGCTCTTCTTTTCCCACTCATCCCAGAGGGGCTTCACCGCTTCGCGGAATTTTAAAAACTCCGCATCGGAGATAAATACGGCTTCCGCCCCGAACTGCTTCTTTCCTTCCTCCTGGGCGATCTTCTCCAGGGCCGGGCCGGAAACGTCATAAGTATATTTGACCATCTTGGTCACTTCTTCCTGAAGAATCTGCTGGTATTCCTTGGGGAGCTTGTTGAAGGCATTCAGGTTGGCCACCAAGCTGGCCCCAATCAACGGGTAAATCGGCGGCCAGGAATGGAACTTGGCTACCTCGAACATCTTGTAGGTGATTCCCGTATAAGCAGGAAAGATGGTGCCGTCCACGGTCCCCCTCTGCAGGGCCATGTATTGCTCCGCTGGGCTTAGGTTGACGGGGGTGGCTCCATGGGCCATGGCCACCTTGCCATAGGCGCCCGAAGTTCTGATTTTTTTCCCTCTCATGTCCTCCATTTTATGGATGGGAAAACGGGTCATATAATTGTAGGCGCTCGTGCTGGTCAAACCCAGCAGGAGGACCTGATGTTTCTCCATGTAGGCTTTACGGAGAATCCTTAAATATTCGCTCTCAAAGAGGAGCTTGGCGGCTTCCTGGGAGGTCTTGACCCCGTAGGGAAGTCCGTAATCCAGATTGGCCTCCGGCAGGATGCCCACGTGATAGGCCCCGTTGCTCAGGATCATCTCAACCGCTCCTCGCTTCACCGCGTCAGGAGCCTCCATGGCCTTGAACAGGGCATCGGGAGGATAGACTTTGATATCGAACTTTCCCTGGGTCCTTTCTTTGACCTGCCGGGCCACCTCCGCGGCCTGCCCGTAGGCCCCCCAGTGATCCATGATCTTCTCCGGGGGCGGATAGGCCGCCTGCAGTTTCCAGGAGACGTTTTTAGCCGGCTGGGCCTGGGCCACCGAAAGGCTGCCTCCGACTAGAAACAAGATTGCCGCAAAGAAAACGGCAACAATCAAAAAATAATGATTTCCACGCCTTTTCATGACTTTTCTCCTTTCTTTTCAGGACTGGGGAGAAAGCCTCGTCCTCTTGTCGTTCTCCCCTCAGATTTACGGCTGGGTCAGGATTTCGGCGAAACCCTGGCCCGCAATTCCCTCTTGAGCACCTTTCCCGAAGCATTGCGGGGCAGCTCCTGCGTAAACTGGATTCCCCCCTTGGGAAGCTTGTAATCCGCCAGGCGTTCCCGAAGAAAACCCATCAGCTCTTCGAGCTGGGGGGCCGGCCCTCCCTTTTTGAGGACCACGAAGGCCAGCGGGGTCTCCCCCCAGCGGGGATGGGGGATCCCCACCACCGCGCTCTCCAGCACTGCCGGGTGAGTACCCAGGGCATTCTCGATCTCCTTGGGATAGACGTTGAACCCCCCGCTGATGACGAGGTCTTTTTTCCGGTCCACGATGTAGATGTACCCATCCGCGTCGATATATCCCAGGTCTCCCGTGTGGTACCATCCGCTCCGTAAGGCCTCGGCGGTCTCCTTGGGCTTTCCCCAGTATCCTTTCATGATGTTGGGTCCGCGCAGGACGATCTCCCCCACTTCTCCCGGGGGAAGCTCCCGGTCCTCGTCGTCAAAGATGCGCACTTCGGCGTTGATCCCTTCTTTGCCGATGGATTGAAGGCGTTTTTCCATCTGCGGCGATCCATCCAGGTAGTGGTTCTCCCGGTCCAGGAAGGCAATGTAGCCCGGCCCGGTCTCGGTGGCCCCGCAGGCGCCGATGAAGTCCCAACGGAAGCGTTCCATGGCCTGCTTGAGGGCCCCCACGGGCATGGGCGCCGCCCCGTAGACCACGGTGCGCATGCTGCTCAGGTCGTAGCGGCCGCTGTCCGGAAATTCAAGGAGCTTGAGGATCATGGCCGGGACAAAAAGGGCGGTGGTGACTTTCTCCCGCTCGATGGTGGCCAGCACTTTGGGGGGGTCGAATCCATCCAGGATAACGATGGTGTTGCCCCGGAATACATTGGCGATCATGCTTCCAAAAGCTCCGGCTTGATAGAGGGGGGCGGTTACCAGGGCAACATCGTCCGGTGCCAGGCGCCGGGTAACGCAGGATGACCATACGTCGGCCAGGAGGTTGCGGTGGGTCAGCATGACCCCTTTGGGTTTTCCCGTCGTGCCACTGGTATAGATGAGGATGGCCGGATCGTCGTCATCGGCCGCGGGTTCCACCCGCGAGGTGGGATTATTCCCGATGAGGGACTGGTAATCCGGAAGGGTTCCGCTTCCCCCGATGGCGTAGACCCGGCTCCAGGTTTGTCCCGGGCCTTTCGGCGGGATTTTCGGGAGGTAGTTCTTGTGTACCAGAAGAAGGGAGGGGGCGGCATCCTGCAGAATCTCCGCCACTTCCGGGGGTGCCAGGCGGACATTGATGGGAACCGGAATCCCCCCGGCTTTCATGGCCCCGAAATAGACTTCGAACAGCTCCACCGAATTATGGTTGAGTACCGCCACCCGGTCTCCGGGTTTTATACCTGCGTTCAGGAACCCCCGGGCCATGGCGTTGGTCCGGGAGTTAAACTCCCTGAAGGTACACCGGCGGTTTTCGTCAATCAGAAAAATTTTATCCGGATAATATTTAGCGTTCTTGTCGGCCAGGTATCCGAAGAGCATCTGGTTAGAACGGACCATGTCCACCCCTCTCCCTTCTTTCAACCCCCCAATCCCATCTGCTTGGCGATGATCTGCCGCTGAATTTCCGAAGTCCCTTCGCCCACTACGTAGACCAGGGCGTCCCGGTGGAATCGGCCCACCGAAAATTCCCGCATCTGCCCGTACCCCCCGTGGATCTGCATGGCCTCCTTGGAGACCCGCACCGCCACCTCGGAGGCAAAGAGCTTGGCCATGGACGCCTCCTGGATGGGATTCTTTCCCTGGTCCATCATCCAGGCCGCCCGAAGGACCAGGAGCCGGGCCGCGTCGATCTCCGTGGCCATGTCCGCCAGCTTGAAGGCGATGGCCTGGAACTGAGCGATGGGCCGACCGAACTGAACTCTTTCTCTGGCGTACTTGATCGCCGCCTCATAAGCTCCCTGGGCCATGCCCACGCAATTTCCCGCCACTCCAATGCGCCCCTCGTTGAGCGTCTCCATCACCCGGTAGAAGCTGCCCTCTTCCCCGATCAGGTTCCGGGCGGGGATGCGGCAGTCTTCAAAAAGAAGCTCCGCGGTCTCGGAGGATCGAACCCCTTCTTTCTTCAGCTTGCGGGTCACGATGAAGCCGGGGGTTCCTTTCTCCACCAGAAAGATGCTGATTCCCCGGTATCCCCGGCTCTTGTCCGTGTAAGCGATCAGGGTGAGAAAATCGCAGATGTTCCCGTTGGTGATGAAGATCTTCCGGCCGTTGATGACATAGCCGTCTCCATCCCGCCTGGCCGTGGTTTCGATGGCCTTCACGTCGCTGCCGGCATTGGGCTCGGTGAGGCCGAAGGCGAAGATCTTCTCCCCCCGCATCGCGGGAAGCAGGTATTTTTGTTTCTGTTCTTCACTCCCCCAGTGGTAAACGGGAAAGGATCCCAGATGGGAGTGGGCCGACCAGGAGGAGGCAATCCCCTGGGACACGCGGGAGATCTCTTCCCGCATGAGAACCTCGGAGACCTTGTCGATCTCCGCTCCCCCGTACTTCTCCGAGTAGCGGGGACACAGGTATCCCAGTTTTCCCATCTGGGGAAAAAGCTGGAGGGGAAAGGTTTCCGTCTCCTCGGCCTCTTCCACCAGGGGAGCGATCTCCGTTTCCGCAAACCTGCGGAAGGTGTCTTTGAAAATGCGCTGGTCTTCCCGGAGAAAGAAATCCATAACGTATACCCCTGTTCCCTTGGCCCGCAACCTCACCCCCTCCCTTCCCTCCCCCCTCGAGGGGGAGGGTGGGGGGGAACGCGCAACCGGCAACTAGCTTTTCAG
Organism: Deltaproteobacteria bacterium; assembly: GCA_026388915.1. Taxonomy (GTDB): domain Bacteria; phylum Desulfobacterota; class SM23-61; order SM23-61; family SM23-61; genus SM23-61. Next base: position 7,675 of record JAPLIW010000371.1, on the reverse strand, counting down.
CATTTCCCGCAGTTCCCTCTTCAGCACCTTCCGGTTCGGGTTGCGGGGAAATTCTTCCAAAAACTTCACCGCCTTGATGACCTTGTAATTGGCCAGGTTATCTTTGCAGAACTGGATCAGTTCCCCTTCGCTAACCTTCTTTCCGGGCCGGGGGATGATGAAGGCCATGGGGCTCTCCCCCCGTTTGGGGTCGGGGATGCCGATCACCGCGGCCTCCATCACCGCCGGGTGACTGTGGAGAAGCTCTTCGACCTCCCGGGGGTAGACGTTGTAGCCGCTGCAGATGATCATGTCCTTCTTCCGGTCGAGAATGTAGACATACCCGTCATCGTCCTTCTTCCCCAGGTCTCCGGTATGCAGCCATCCCCCTTTCAGAGTCTCCGCCGTCGCCTCCGGGTTGTTGTAATACCCCTTCATCACTGCCGGGCCGCGAATGACCACTTCGCCCACCTCGCCCGGGGGAACCTCCCGGTCCTGTTCATCGAAGATCTTCACCTCCAGGCCGGGAAAGGGAAGGCCGACCGACCCCGGCTTGCGGACCCCGAAGACCGGGTTGGAGGTCGCCGCCGTGGTGACTTCGGTCAATCCATAGGCCTCCACCATGGGGATCTTGAACTTATCTTCAAACTTTTTCAGCACTTCCACGGGAAGAGGCGCGCTTCCCGACATGGCTACCTTCCAGGTGGAAAGTTTATAATTGGCGGTCCGGGGATCGTTCACCAGCATGTAATGGAGAGCCGGGGCGCCGCTGATCATGGTGGCCCCGTATTTTTCATTGCCTTTGAGAAACTGCTCGAAGTCCAGCTTGGCCTGGATGACCGCCGTGGCCCCCAGCATGACCACCGCCAGCATACTCACGGTCAGGCCCATGGCATGGAAGAGAGGAGTTACGGACACCCGGACCATCCCCTCGTCCAGGTTCAGGGCCTCGATGATCCCTTTCACGTTGGAATCGAAGTTCCCGTGGGTGATCATGGCTCCTTTGGGAAAGCCGGTGGTGCCCGAGGTGTAGATCATGGTGGCCGTGTCTTCGGGGGCGCAATCCACGGTTATTTCCCTCCCGGGCTTTTCCGCCAGGAGGGCGGAAAAGAGGAGAGAGCCCGGCAGGGGCTGAGCCCCGATGGTGATTACATTTTTCAGAAACTTCAAACCCGGCCTTATCGACTGGATGATCTCCCCCTGACTCTGGTGGACGATCAGGGTGTTCACCTCCGCATTCTCCAGGATGTACTTGGATTCCCGGGCTTTCAGCATGATGTTGACCGGGACGAAAACGGCCCCCAGCTTGACCACGGAGAACCAGGAGACGACGAACTCCAGGCTGCTGGGCGCAAACACCGCCACCCGGTCGCCCTTCTTCACCCCCAGCTTCTGCAATCCATGGGCAAAGGTTTCGGTCAGACCCTGGAGCGTTTTGTAGTTCGTGGGCTGGTCGTTAAAAACAAACGCCGTCTTATCCGGCAGACGCTTGGCGGTCCGGGGAAGAATTTCGGCAATGTTCATCACTTTTCTCCTCCCGAAATTTTTCTAAAATTCCCACCGCAGAGCACGCGGAGCCGCAGAGCTTGTAGGGGCACGATGCATCGTGCCCTTACGGACTATGCGCATAGTGCTCAAAAGCTCACCGGTTCCTTGAATTCCCCGAAGACCTTCTTTAAAGCCTCGGTAATCTCTCCCACGGAAGCGTAAGCCTTAACCGCCCGGATGAAACCGGGCATCAGGTTTTCCTTCGTCTCTGCACTCCGGCAGAGTTCATCCAGCGCCTCTTGGGTCTTAGGATTATCACGTGAAGCCTTTACCTCTCTCGTCCTCTGAATCTGTCTTTCCACGGATGTTGGGTCTGCCCGGTGAATGACCAGCCGGCGTTTGCCCTCTTCCTCGGTCTGGAATTTATTTACCCCGACTACAATTCTCTCTCCCCTCTCCTCTTCCCGGGCCACGCGGTAGGCCTCTTCGGCAATGGCCCTCTGGGGGTATCCCCTTTCAATCGCCCTCACCGCTCCCCCCATGGACTCGACCTTCTCCATCTCCCCTCTGATCTTTTCTTCCAGCTCTCGGGTGAGAGTTTCCACCAAATAAGACCCGCCCAGGGGATCGGCCACTTTGGTAATCCCCGTCTCAAAGGCCAGAATCTGCTGGGTTCTCAAAGCCAGGCGGGCGGTGTGCTCCGTGGGGATGGCGTAGGCCTCGTCCATGGCCGGCTGGAGCATGCCCTGGGCTCCTCCCAGGATGTTGGCCAGGAGTCCGTAGGCTCCCCGGACCAGGTTGTTTTCCGGCTCCCGGGCCCGGTAGGTGCTGCCCCCAACCGTTCCGGTAAAACGGAGGAGCATGGAGCTGGGGTTGCGGGCCCCGAATCGTTCTTTCATCATTTTGGCCCAGAGACGGCGCAGCGCCCGGTACCGGGCCACCTCCTCGAAAATCTGCAACCCCGTGGCAAAGAAGAAAGAGAGGCGCGGGCCAAAATCGTCAACGGCCAACCCTCTCTTCAGGGCTTCTTCAATGTAGGCAACGGCATTGGCAAAGGCGTAAGCCCCCTCCTGGACCATGCTGGCTCCGGCCTCCCGGAGGATGATTCCCCGGATGTTGTAGGGGTAGAAGCGGGGAAGATGGCGGGAGCAGTATTCCACGATGTCCGTGCTCAGTCTAAGGGCCGGACGGGGAGGGAAGACCCAGGTCCCGCGGGAGATGTATTCGCAGAGCATGTCATTGGCCAGCGTCCCGTTCAGTTTGGCCGGGGGGATATTCTGCTTCTCGGCCAGGGCGAGGTACATGGCCAGCAGAGCGGCAGCCGGGGTGTTGATGTTGAAAGAAGAAGTGATCTGGTCCAGGGGAAGGCCATCATACAGAATTTCCATGTCCCGGAGGGTATCGATGGCCACCCCCACCTTCCCCACTTCCCCCTGAGCCATCGGGTCATTGGAGTCCAGTCCGATCTGGGTGGGAAGGTCGAACGCACAGGCCACGCCCATATTCCCGGATTTAAGTAAAAACTTCCACCGCCGGTTCGTATCCTCGGCCGACCCAAAGCCCGAATAGAGGCGCATCTGCCAGGGACCTTTGCGGTACATTCCCGGGTAGACTCCGCGGGTGAAGGGGTACTCTCCCGGAAATCCGATGTCGCGCAGGTAATCGATCCCCTCCAGATCATCGGGGGCAAAAACCGGAGGAAGGGGCCGGCCCATCTCGGAATGGGCGGGGGGCAGTTCTTCGACCTTCTTTTCCTTCGCCCAGCGCTTCTTCTCTTCCGCGATCTTCTTCATATCATCCATAAAGACCCCAAAATTTTTCACCGCAGAGATCGCGGAGAACGCAGAGAAAAATAGAATAAAAGATTAAAGGTCATGGATTCAGGCTTCAAGGTTTTGAGTTTTTATTCTAAAATCTCTGCGTCCTCTGCGTCCTCTGCGGTTTATGTATTTAGAAGTTTTCGTGAGTGAACTTTTCCAGTCCCTCCCGGAAATTTGGGTGGGCGATGGCCGTCAGGGCCTCCGCCCTTTCCCGCAGGGTCTTTCCTCTTAGATCGGCAACCCCGTATTCAGTCACCACGTATTGAATGGAGTGGCGCGGATGGGTCACGGCCGAGCCGGGGGCCAGCTGGGGGATGATCCGCGAATTCTTTTTATCCGGGGTCGCCGAGGTGATGGCCATGATCGACTTCCCCTGGGGAGAGAAGAGCGCCCCCTGGAGGAAATCAAAAGATCCCCCGATGGCGCTGATCTGTTTTCCTCCCACGGTTTCGGCGTTAACCTGGCCGGTTAGGTCCACTTCGATCGCCCCCAGGAGGGAGACAAACTTCTCGATCTGGCCCACCACCCGGGAGTTGATGGTGGTCATGATGGGCCGGCCTTCCACCAGGGGATTCTCATGGACGAAATCGAAGAGCCTCTTGCTTCCCAGAATTTCGGTGACGATCATCTTCGGCTGCTGCCCGGGAATTGCGGACCTCTCCACCAGCCCCTTCTCCACGCAATCCACCATGGCATCGATGCCCATGGCAAAGAAGCGCAGGTCCCGTTTCCCCTCCAGGGATTGAACCACGGCGTCCGGGATCGACCCGATCCCGATCTGCAGGGTCGCTCCATCCGGGATCAGGTCGGCAACGTGATTTCCGATTTTGCGCTCCACCTCCCCCACTTTTTCCGTGGAGGGGTATTCCAGAAGAGGACGGGAGGTGTTGACCAGATAGTCAATCTGGGAGATATGGATGAAGGCATTTCCCAGAACCCGGGGCATCTGGTCGTTCACTTCAGCGATGACCAGCTTCGCTTCCAGCGCCGTGGGAAGGGAGTGGCCGATGGAAACCCCGAAGCTCAGATAACCGTTTTTATCGGGGGGCGAGAGATGGACCAGGGCCGCGTCAATCGGCCAGATCCCCCCGCGGGAAAAAACAAAGGGCGCATCCCCCTGGCGCATGGGAATGTACTTCACCGTCCCCTTTTTCAGCAGGTGGCGGATCCGGGGCGCGCACTGCCAAGTGCGGAAAGAGAAGCTATCTTCCAGCCCTTCCTGGAGAAAGGGATATTCTATCTGCAGCCCGCTGACGATCTCCACGCCGCGCAGGCGGTTCTTTTGGGCAATCAGCGCCCCCATCAAGGTCTGGGGCAAGCCACAGCAAAGAGGAAGGATCAATCGTTCTCCCGAATTCACCCCCGCCAGGGCTTCTTCCGCCGAAACCCACTTGGAAAGACGCTTCATTTTCCCTCCGCCTCCAAAAGTCCAATCGCCCGGCCTACGACGGCTTTTTCTCCGTCCTGTTTTTCAACCACCAGGTCGCACTCGACGGATGCTCCCTGAACCTGTTTCACCGTTCCTCCAATCCGAATCCGGTCCCCCGGCCGGATGGGAGCCACGAAACGCACGTCCAGTAGCTTGCCCCCCCTGGCCCACCCCATCCCGAAGCATTCCATCATCACCTCGTTTAAAAAGGCCAGGGATATGGGGCCATGAGCGATGGTCCCGCCGAAGCGGGTCTGCTTGGCAAACTCCGGGTCTACATGAAGCCGGTTAAAATCCCCGGAGATCCGGGCCCACCGCAGAATCCGGTCCTGATCGATTTCCTTTTCGATGGTCGGCAGCAAATCACCCGGCCGCGCATGCTTTAACATCTTTCCCCTTTCTCCCTCGCTCTATTGCTTCAAGAAATATGAGTTTCGCGTTCCGCCTTTAACCGGTAACCGGCAACGGGCAACCCGCAACTTTTACTTCGGCCATATGGCGTGGAGCCGGATCGTGCTGACCGGCATCCCCTTTTGATCCTGCGCCTCGATCAGAAAATTAACTCTCTTTCTTTCCTTTTCATCCAAATAGCTCTCGATCACCTTGGCCTGAACCTTCAGGGTATCCCCGATCTTGATTGGATTCTGAAAATCAAATTCCTGCTTGGCCAGAACTCCCCCGGAAGGCATGGTGTGGTCCTGCAGATAGGAAAGACGGGCATAGATCGCCGCCAGCCCCGGGGGCACAAGGCCTTTCTGGTACAAGGGATGACGGTCTCCCACGGTCTCCATGAACTCCTGGACCAGCTCCCGGGTGACCGGATATTCCAGGGTCTTGAACGTCCGGCCTACGGGAAGATCGGCAAATAACAGTTCCGGTTTGTTCTCCTGGTTGTTCATTCCCGTTGCTCCCTTATTGAAAATAAATCCCAAATCTCAAGCACCAAATCCCAAATAATTTCCAATCATCAAAATTCGTATCAATTTAGCCTTTTGAAAAGAATATCAAATCCATATCGATGGAGATCCGCATCGCTGAAATCCCCCCCAACCCCCCTTTGCAAAGGGGGGCAGGGGGGATTTCTGGGAAATCTTTTCACAAGGGAAAAGTTACCTTTTTCAAAGAGCTAAAGTGTTAGCAAAATTCAAATCCTTCCAACGGCGAGTTTGGGATTTTGGAAATTCGAATTTGGGGTTTGGAATTTCAACCCTCTCCTCCTATGCGGCCGCAATTTCATTTCAGAAAAATGAGCTTGATCTGTCCTTCCATGAAGACATCCCCATTGGCCTTCTGGCTAAGCATTTCCAGGACTGCCTCCCCCTTGCTCTTTTCAATGGCTAAAACTTTGAACTTCGTGACCAGGATGTCCCGACCGCCCACCTCCGCTTTGGGGAAAATCCTCTCCGCGGAAATTCTCAAACTTTCCGGGACGGGCCAGGTCTTGGCTAAGGCCTCACGGATCACATAACCGACGAGAGCCTGCCCGGACAGCTTTTCTTTCACCTTCCCGACAAACAGGAGGGCGGGGGCAATCTCCCCGTTGAGCCTCAGTTCCTGAAGAGAAAGAGGTCGAGAACTGCGGTGCCGGACCGCGCCGCTGCGGGTCACGTGCCCCAGGAGGTTCCGGCCGCAGAACTCTTCGGCCAGGAGGCCCGTATCGATCACCTCTTCAATATCCAGGCCGGTTTGAATCCCCATTTCCTCCATCATGAGCACCATGTCTTCGGTGCAGGCGTTGCCGGCAAATCCCTTGTGATACTTGGGCCGCCGGGTGGCCGGTTGTCCCCCCATCCCGCCGAAGGAGCTGTCGTGCAGAACGATCCCTTCCTGGAGAGCGGCCAGGGTGTTGGCCAGCCCCATTCCCCGGGTGTCGTGAAAATGGGCGATGAAGTCTACCCCCGGGAAACGGTCTTTCATGCGGCTGAAGACCTCCCGGACCTGCCGCGGGTTGGCTTCTCCGGTGGTGTCTCCGAGCATGATGGAGGTTGCGCCCTTATCCAGGTACCAGTCGGTGAGCTCGATGATTTTTCCCAGGGGTACCTCCCCCACGAGGGGGCATCCGAAGGCGGTTCCGATGCAGCCGATGACTTTGATTCCGGCCTGCCGGGCCCGTTTCACAAGGTCCGCCAGGGGAGGCAGGGCTTCCTCGAAGGTACGCTCGAGGTTTGCCAGGAGATGATCCTCGCTGGCCGACAGAATGGCGGTAATCTCCTGGACCCCGTAGCCCTGATGGCAGGCCTCCAGGAGCCGGTCCAGACCCTTGTCGTTGGGAATGATGGCGATAAAGGTTACATCCGGAGGACGTTTGATTGCCTTCAGCACCTCCAGGGAATCGGAGAACTGGGGGATCAGCTTGGGATGGGCAAAGGAAGTGGCTTCGATCCGCTTGAAACCAATATCCACCATCCGGTTGATGATGGTGATCTTTTTCTCCGTGGGAATGAACTGGTCCTCTCCCTGAAGCCCGTCCCGGGCCCAGCATTCACAGATGTTGACCCTTTGGGGCATCCCGCTCCCGCTCATAAGGTTCCTCTCCTCCATATGGGTCTATTCCCCCAACCCCTTGCCTCTTCGGGTAGCAAGAGGGGCTCGCCATAAATCCAGAAAACCAGAAAACTGGGCTAAATCCGTTGACCTTGGGCCTGGCTTGAGGTCAAATCAGAAATGCGTGCTCTTCCAGAAAAGTGGTCAGATTCCTGGCCGACTGGCCAATGTGTTTTTCCAGGGCCAGACGGACTTTCTGCGGTTTCCCCCGATCCAGAGCTTTCAGGATCTTTTCGTGGTCATCGTTGCTTCTTTCCCGCTGGCCCGGAATCGAGAGGATGATCCGCCAATAACGGGCAAACTGGTCCCGGTGGGTCTTGATTAAGCCGTGGAGCCGCCGATTCCCGCATTTATCGATGAAGAACTGGTGGAAAGCGATATTCAACTTCTGCCACTCGCCGGGATCCTTCCGGAC
>JAPLIW010000272.1 GCA_026388915.1 Deltaproteobacteria bacterium | reverse complement strand
ATTAAACCGCAGAGCGCGCAGAGAACGCAGAGAAGAAGCAAGAATAGAATCAATACTTCCGAAAGACAGGATCTTTCGCCTTTTGTTTTTCGATTCTGGGGATTCGGCTTTTGTGTATTTATACTGTTCTCTGCGTTCTCTGCGGTTCATTTTTTTTATGAATATTATCGTATGCGTGAAGCCGGCGCCGGATCCCAAGCGCTGGGACAGCATCCAGCTGGACCCCCAGATCAAGGCCCTGCGCCGGGAAGGGATTCCCAGCGTTCTGGGGCCTCTGGACAGGCGGGCCCTGGAAGAAGGGCTCCGGATCCGAGAAAAACGCGGTGGGAAAGTGGTGGTCATGGCCATGGCTCCTCCCTCCGCCCGGGACAACCTGGTGGAAGCCCTGGCCATGGGAGCGGATGAAGCCTGCCTCCTGAGCGACCGCGTATTCGCCGGGTCCGACACCTGGGCCACATCTCTCGTTCTGGCCAGGGGAATTCAGAAATGGGGAAAGGTTGACCTGGTTCTCTGCGGGGAATGGAGCCTGGACGGATCGACGGGTCACGTGGGAGCGCAGCTGGCTGAATACCTGGGAATTCCCCATGTCAGCCGGGTCGTGGCAGTCGAGAGCCTGGAAGGCGGAATCCTGCGGACCCGAAGCATGGTTGAACTGGGCAACCGGATCCTGGAGTCGACCCTTCCGGCTTTGATCACCGTGACCCGGGACGTCAACACTCCCCGTTTTACTTCCCTGCTGGGGGTGATGGAGGCGGAAACGAAATCTCTGATCGTCTGGTCCGCGCGGGAACTGGGAATCCAGCCGGAGGAAGTCGGATTCAGCGGATCCCCCACCCAAACCGGCGATGTCTTCCTGCCGGAGATGAAACGGAAGGCGGAGGTGCTCAAGGGGGAGCCGGAGGAGATGGTACCGGAAATCATCCGGAAGAACCGCCAAGCACTGGGGTAAACCGACCGATAACCGATGACCGAAGACGGCTGAACCATTTCTATCCTGGCGGCGGTCAGCGGTCTTCGGTCCGCCGTCGAAGAGTTTTTATGAAAAAATTGGAGGATTGGAAAGGGATCTGGGTTTTCGTCGAGCAAGAAGAAGGCTGTGTGGCCGAGGTCTCTTTTGAGCTTTTGGCTGCGGCGAAGCAGCTTTCCCTGAAGAGGGGAGGGGCCGAAGTCGTGGCCCTCCTTCTCGGGCACGGAGTCAAAGGGATCTCCCCAGACTTGCTGGCCTATGGCGCGGGCCGGGTTCTCCTGGCGGATCACCCTTCTCTGGAAAAATATCTGCCCCTACCTTATACCCGCGTGATCAGCCGCTTGATCGCTGAAGGCCGACCCGAGATTTTTCTTCTCCCGGCAACCTCCGTGGGGACTGACTTGGCCGCCCGGGCGGCCATCCGGGTCCATACCGGCCTTTCCGCCCACTGTACCCAGCTGGACATCAATTCCCGGGGGGAGCTCATGCAGGTGGTTCCCGCTTTTGGCGGGAAGGTCATGGCCACCATCCTCTGCCCGAAGCATCGCCCCCAGATGGCCACGGTTCGGCCGGGAGTCTACCGCCGGGGAGAACCCTGCCCAACGGGGGGCATCATTGAAGAGCGGATCGTTGAAATCCAGCCCGAAGACCGGAGGCAGAAAGTAATCGAGGTCCATTGGGAGAAAAAGCCCGCCCGGTCGATCGAAGAAGCCGAGGTCGTGGTGGCGGGAGGGGCCGGGATCGGCAACGGCGAAGACTGGAAGTGGATAGAAAAACTGGCCGAGACGCTGCAGGCCGCCGTGGGGGGGACGCGCCCCCCCCTGGACGAAGGATGGATCTCCGAGGAACAGATGATCGGCCAGAGCGGCAAGACCATCCGGCCCAAGCTCTACATCGGAGTCGGCATCTCGGGGGTCATCCAGCACGTGGTGGGGATCCAGGATGCCCGAACGATCATCGCCATCAACCAGGACCCGAATGCGGCCATCTTTCAGTCTGCCGACCTGGGGGCCGTGGCCGATTTTCGCAAGATCCTTCCCCTCCTGGTGGAAGAACTGGGGAAAAAGTAGAGGAAAGGGCCCTCTCTTTTTTCGACTTTGTTCGAAAAATTCCTGATTCCTTTCCTGGCCGGTCAAAAGAAAAAATCTTGAAAATTGATAAAAAATCGTGTTTGGCCGGACCGTCTCTGAAATCCCCCCCAACCCCCCTTTTATAAAGGGGGGCAGGGGGGATTTCTGGCAGGACCTTGATCCTGGGGAAAATCCTGGCTACGAGTCGCGAGTCTGTCAATCAACGAACAACTTTTGAAAAGTGATTCATCACGTACTTTTCGAATAAAAACCTTTTTTGGGCGAGTTTTCTTAAACTCGGGAGGGGAGACAGATGAAGATCGATCCGGCGACCTTGGACCGAAAAAGCGCCCATGATGTAATGGTGGGGGTAGCCCTGCCGCGCCCCATCGCTTTTATTTCCACCGCAGGGGAGAACGGGATTTACAATCTTGCCCCCTACAGTTTCTTCATCCCCCTGTCTGCCAAGCCGGCCATCGTGGGGGTCGGCATCGGCCGGAAGAGGGATGGAAGTAAGAAGGATACCCTGGTTAATATTGAGTTTTCCAGGGATTTTGTCATCAACGTGGTTACCGAATCCCTGGCCGAGGCCATGAATCAGACGTCAGGCGAATATCCCCCCGAGGTTGATGAATTCCAGGTGGCGAAGTTGACCCCCGAGAAGGCCGATTTAGTGAAAGCCCCGATGGTGGCCGAATCTCCGGTAAGGATGGAATGCCGTTTGCTCCAGATCTTGGAGTATGGAGAATTTCCCAGCATTCACAACTTCGTAATCGGGGAAGTGATCAGGGTCCATGTAAAGGATGAATTCTGGGCGGATGGGGAGATTCAATCTTCCAGGCTGAAGACGATCGGGCGGATGGGCGGAGATTCTTACTGCCGGATGACGAATATATTTGAGATGAAAAGGCCGGTAATTCCGCCTAAAAAATAACCTTCTTTGTATCAATATAACCGTTTGAAAATCATATCAAAGCCATGTCGATTGGGATACCCATCGCTGAAATCCCCCCCAACCCCCCTTTTGCAAAGGGGGGCAGGGGGGATTTCTGGTGAATCTTTTCAAAAGGTCAAAGTTACCTTTTTCAAATAGGTAAAGTGTTACCCTTCTTTAATGTTCCTTCCGTACTTTGGAGAAAGAAGAAAATAAAAAAAGGGGCCTTCGCCGCATTCCCTGACTTCAGGGGGGGAGAAGGCCCCTTTTTTCTGTCGAAGAAAAATTTACTTCAGCCTTCCCTCCACGGCCTTCCAGTCGATATTCTTGAAGAAGGCGGCGATGTAATCGGGTCTCTTCAGACCGTAGTCGATCATGAAGGCATGCTCGAAAACATCCAGGATGAGGATGGGGTTGCATCCGGCCAGGTG
>JAPLIW010000929.1 GCA_026388915.1 Deltaproteobacteria bacterium | reverse complement strand
AAATGGGCCTCTATCATGGAAATCAAAGAAAATGGCTCCCGGGGCTTCCCCAAAATGATTTTGGTGCGCAAAAATGAAGAGATCCCAATCCCCTGCCTTTCTGGCAAGGGTTGGAAAATTCAGAATCTTGAACGAATGAGGCTCTGGTCACACCAACGCTTCCCTCATGTAATCTGCGAGATTGGACCGGAGGATCATTTGGATTTAGATATCATTCGAATATGGATGGCGACCTATCCTATTTACCAAAGAGCGATAGAAACGGGGGGGCTTCCCTTCCACGCCTGCCTGGCGGGGCGTGGGGGGGCAGGGGTCTTGCTGGCCGCCCCCGGAGGAGGGGGAAAATCGACCTGCGCGCGGCGTCTTCCCTCTCCCTGGAAGGCCCTCTGTGACGATGAAGCCTTGATCGTTCGGGATTCCAAGGGCCGTTACTTCGTCCATCCTTTTCCCACCTGGAGCAATTTTTTCAAGAGGAGAGAAGACCGGACATGGGACGTTCAAGAACATATTTCCCTTTCAGCCATATTCTTCATAATAAAAGGAAAAACGGACGAAGTCATTCCTATGGGGAGAGGGGAAGCGGCGGCCCGCATGTATCAGGCGGCCCAGCAGGTCTGCCTCCGCAACTGGAGGTACTTCAGCGTCGAAGAAGAGAGAAGGGAAAAGGAAAAATTGTTTGCCAATTCCTGCCGGCTCGCGCAGAAAATTCCGGCCTTTACCCTTCACGCCAGTTTGCAAGGACAATTCTGGAGAGAGGTGGAGAAAGTTATTTAGACCCATGAAACCAACATACCCATTAAAGCAATTATATTTCTATCTCACCGCGGGTTGTAACCTGGCCTGCCGCCATTGCTGGATTGCGCCCACCTTCCAAGCGGAAAATCGTTCTTTCCCTGAGCTATCCGTGGATCTCTTTCATTCGATTATTGAACAGGCGAAGAGCCTAGGTCTTTCCGCGGTGAAGCTGACCGGGGGGGAGCCCCTCTTGCATGCCCGCATCCTTGAATTGATCCGCGGGATCCGGGAAGAAAATCTGGTCCTCACCCTGGAGACCAACGGTGTATTGTGCACCCCGGAACTTGCCCGGGAAATATCAGCCGGCAAAGGCCCCATGGAACCCCTGGTTCGCCTGGCCGAGCGGCTGGGCGCCGGTTCGGTCAAGTTCAATGTCATCCAGCCTACTGCGCGGGGGGAAAAGATGCATCAAGCGGGAGAAGCATTGCCCATCCGCGAGTTGGTGGAGTTGGGGGATTGGGTGGAGAACACTCTCTCCGCCGCGACGAACCTGCCGGTTTGTTTCAGCCATCCGGCCGCTTTCCGACCCCTGGGAAGAATGTTCGGAAAGCAGGGAGATGGATGTTCCCTCTGCGAGATTCTGGGGATTCTCGGAGTCCTGGCGGATGGTTCCTATGCCTTATGCGGGATCGGGGAAACCGTGCCCGAACTCGTGTTCGGCCATGCTGCGCGCGATCGCCTGGAGGAAGTATGGCGGGGAAATCCCGTTCTTCAGGATCTGCGGGAAGGTCTCCCCCATCGATTTGAAGGAATCTGTGGCCAATGCCTGATGAAAAGAGTCTGCCTGGGGAGCTGCGTAGCCCAGAATTACTACCGCAGCAAAAGCCTATGGGCGGGGTTCTGGTATTGCGAAGAAGCCCATCAAGAAGGGCTTTTCCCGGAAACCAGGCTGCAAAAAGGAGAATAGAGTCTGGAACCGAAAGTCCGATTCGAACCGATGGAAAACGATCCTGTTCAATCCCTCACCTACACCGGCGGGAGCATGAAACCGATTCTCCGGGATGGGGACGGCCTTACCGTGGAACCTTACGGTTGCGGAAAGAGAAGGGTGGGGGACATCGTTGTTTTCAAGGATCCCGAAAATAGTCAAAAAATCATCCATCGCATCGCATCCGTCCGAAAAGACGCGATCCGCACGAGAGGGGATCATAATACCGGGGTGGATTCCTGGATTCTTGAGCCCGAAGAGATCATCGGCAAAGTGGTCTTCGCCTGGAGGGGAAACAGGAGAATCAGGGTATGGAACGGTTTGGCCGGCCAAATTCACGCCCTGGCATTCAGGGCCGGCAGAGAGATGGATCGTCTGGTATCTTCCCTCCTTCACCCCTCCTACCGATGGCTCTCCCGCAAAGGGCTGGTTCGGAAGCTGATGGGAGGAAATTCCAGAATCCGCATCCTTTCCCTCCAGAGGCCCGACGGTGAAGAGTTCCAGCTGTTCTTTAAAAATCGCCAGATCGGAAGACGCCGCCCAGGAGCCCCGAGCTGGGAGATCAAGAGACCCTACCGCTTGCTGATCGACGAATCCACCTTACCCTAAAAATCCCCCAATCCCCCAAAAAGCAAAATAGGGGGCGTTCCCTCTTTTATACATTTTTTGTTGAGCAGGCTGGGGTTATCTGTTGAAAAGGCGGATGATTTTGCAGAGGGGGGAGTAGAGGGACAGAAGCACCCCCGACCGGGCGAGGAGGGCGATTACATAGCGTTCCTGCCTGAGTCCCAAACGGATCTCCTTTCCCCCCCTCTCCACC
>JAPLIW010000733.1 GCA_026388915.1 Deltaproteobacteria bacterium | reverse complement strand
AAAGGATAGATTAGGCAAAATTGATGAACTCGTAAAAAGTCGCAATTCCATAGAATTCGTCATTCCGGCGAAAGCCGGAATCTAGTTATTTCAAGATGTTCTGGACCCCGGCCTTCACCGGGGTGACGATCCAAGAGACTTTTTACGAGACCATCAACATTCAATGACCGGAACTATTCTCTTCGCTGAAATGTTTAGAAATTTGTTTTTTGGTCATTGAGGCTTATTTGGGATTTGGTGCTTGGAGCTTGGTGCTTAAGAAATCATGCTGCCAATTTGCGCTTGATGAAATCGGCGATATTCTTGATCGAGGCCCCCGGGATGAACACCTCGGCCACCCCCATCTCCTTCAGCTTAGCCGCATCGGCGGGGGAGATGATCCCTCCCACCAGAACCATTTTGTCGCCCGCCCCCTTGCCCTTGAGGTTCTTAAGGACCCGCTGGGTCAGACTCAGGTGGGCGCCGGAGAGAATGGACAACCCGACCACATCCACATCCTCCTGGACCGCGGCGTTGACGATCATCTCCGGAGTCTGGCGCAGGCCGGTGTACACCACTTCGAAGCCCGCATCCCTCAACCCGTAGGCGACCACCTTGGCCCCGCGGTCGTGACCGTCCAATCCGGGCTTGGCCACGAGAACCCTGATTTTCTTATCCTGTTTCATGATCTCATCTCCTTTCAAGTGAAGAAGCATGAAGCATAAGTCGCGTCATTCCCGTGAAAACGGGAATCCAGAGATATAAAGATAAAATCCTGGATTCCTGCTTTCGCAGGAATGACGACCTTAAAAAAGGCATCCGATGGCGTTCATTTTCAACCAGCTAAATTGATACGAATATCCTTTGTTTTTTACGCTACGCTCTATGCTCTCGGCTCCTTGCTTTCTTTAAATCGTTGCCGGTTTGTACTCCCCGAAGACCTCTCTTAACACATCGCACATCTCTTGTAAAGTAACATAGGCCTTGGCGCATTCGAGGAAATGGGGAATGAGGTTCACTTCTTCCTTCTGCGCCGCGGCTTTGAGCTCTTTGAGCAGGCGGGCGACCTCTTTTTTATCGCGCTTCCCCTTCACTTCTTTCAGATGATTCAGCTGCAGCCGTTCGGCCTCCTCCCTCCTTTGAGGATCGTAGGGATGCGGGACCAGGCGGTTCGTGGAAACCTCCAGCTCATGTTCCCCCAGGTAACAATTTACGCCCACGATTAACTCTTTCCCCTCTTCCACCTTTTTCTGGCGCTCGTAGGCGCTCTTGGCCACCTCCCGCTGCAGGTAGCCGCTCTCGACGGCCGCCACAGCGCCGCCCATTTTTTCTATCCTATCAAACTCGGCCCAGGCGGCGTTTTCAATTTCGTTGGTCAGCGATTCGACATAATAGGAGCCGGCCAGGGGATCCACCACATCCACCATCCGGGCCTCGTGCTGGAGGATGCGGGCCGCATCCTCACTGAGCTGGATGGCCTCCAGGCTCCATCCCAGACCCAGGGGCTCATCAAAAGGCGGGTAGCAACCGGGAGGGCCGCCGGCCAGGGCTGCGGCGATCCCGCCGACGACCGAACGGGTCAAATTGTTGAGGGGTCTCTGGACGGTGCAGTTGAAGTTTCCGGGATAGACGGTCAGGGGAACGCGCAGGGTCATGGACCTTTCATTCTTGGCCCCGAATTTCTCCTTCAGCAGCCTGGCCCACATCCTCCGGGCGGCCCGGTGAAAGGCGACCTCCTTGAAAAATTCCATGCTGCCGCCGAAGGCGTTGAAGCTGAAGCGGGGGGCGAAAGAATCCACGGGAAGGCCGGCGTTCACCCCTTCCTGCAAATAGGCCGCGGCGATGGCCATGCTGAAGGCCAGGTCCTGCTCCCGGGTGGCCCCGGCTTCGCGGATGTGATAACCGCCACAACTGGTAATATTCACATTGGGAAGGTGCTTGGCGAAGAACACCAGGCTGTCGCGGAACATCCTCATGGAGGGGCGGGGCGGGAAAATGTAAGTCCCCCGGGCGACGAATTCTTTCAGGATGTCGTTCTGCGGCGTGGCCCGTAGCTTGTCCCAGGAGATCCCGCG
>JAPLIW010000887.1 GCA_026388915.1 Deltaproteobacteria bacterium | reverse complement strand
TTCCCGGGCGAACTCGGCCCTGGCCCAGTACTATTACCGAATGGCGAATGAATCCTGGGCCCGGAAGGAAGTCTCCAAGGCCGGGGACGAGCTCCGGGCCGCCGCATTCCATCTGGAAAAAGGAATCAGGAGGGCCGAGGGGAAAGTGGAAAGCGGGGCCCAGTCCGTTGTCCAGAAGACCGGCCAGCTGGCCGGGAAAATGATCGAAGGGGCAAAAGTGGCCGAGGGAGAAGTTGAAAAGGGGATCCAGGACCTGGGTCAAGAGATCGAGAAGCTTGGCAAGAGGGTGGAGAAGGTCGGCCGATAAAACCGGGGCCTCTCCATCTAATCTATGAATGAATAAAGGAGAGAACGATGAAGAAGAATAAGATTCAACCGACCCGGATTCAAGCCGGGGAAACAGGCGGATGCCGTCCCCTTCCCCGGCGGTCCAGGTTTCTTTTGCGGGCCGCAGGAATAAGCTTCATCCTGGGGGCGGTATTTTTCATCCTCCCGCAAGGTCCATTGGCCCGGGCGGCGGAAAAGCCCATGGACTTGAGCATGGCCATCATTCAAGTGGCCAAGCAGACCATTCCCGCGGTCGTCCACATTGAAGTGACCGAGCGGCAGGAAGTGGTCAATCCCCTGCTCCCCTTCGAAAAGGATCCCTTTTTGCGACGATTCTTCGGTATTCCCCAGATGCCCAAGAAATTCAAGAGGGAACTGAAGGGCCTGGGCAGCGGGATGATCATGGACGCCCAGGGTCACATTCTCACCAACCATCACGTGGCCGGAGGGGCGACCAAAATCGAGGTCTTCCTTTCCGACGGAAAGCATTTCCCGGCCAAACTGGTGGGCACGGACCTCAAAACCGACCTCGCCGTGATCCGGATTTCGGCCCCTGGCCCCCTCCCCTATGTGACCTTCGGGGATTCGGATAAAGCCGAGGTGGGAGAGTGGGTCGTGGCCATCGGCCATCCCCGGGGATTGGATCAAACGGTCACCCAGGGAATCATCAGCGCCAAGCACCGGCGGGGTATCACCGATCCGAACAGCTATCAGGATTTCATTCAGACCGATGCGGCCATCAACCCGGGCAACAGCGGGGGTCCCCTGTTGAACCTGCGGGGAGAGGTGATCGGGGTCAATGCCGCCATCGCTTCCGAATCGGGCGGCTTTGAAGGCATCGGTTTCACCATCCCGAGCAACATGGCCATCCACATCGCCAAGACCCTTATCGCCCATGGAAAGGTCCAGCGGGGCTGGATCGGAATCAGTATCCAGGACCTCACCCCCGAACTGGCCAAATCCGCCAAAGCGGGAAAGGCCAAGGGGGTTTATGTAGCCGACGTGGTCAAGGGAGGGCCGGCGGATAAAGGGGGCCTGAAGGCCAAGGATGTGATTGTATCCTATGGCGGAATAGAGGTGTCCGACTCGGGAGTGCTGCGCAACCGGGTGGCCGACACGGCCGTCGGGGAGCAAGTGAAGGTTTCCGTTCTCCGAAACGGACGTAGAGAAGAGATCGCCGTTAAAGTGGGGGACCTGGAAGAATCCGCAAAAATGCTCGCGACGGTGGGAGAACACCGCTTGGGGGTGGTCGTGAGGCCTCTCACGGCTCAGGAAACGGAAGAATTTGGTTTACAGCCTAATCAGGGAGTGGCCATTTCCAGGCTGGATTTCAAAGGCCCCCTCCAGGAAGCGGGGTTTGAGGTGGGGGACATCATCCTGGCCATCAACGACCAGCCCGTCCAAGGGGTCGAAACCTTC
>JAPLIW010000864.1 GCA_026388915.1 Deltaproteobacteria bacterium | reverse complement strand
CCACATTAATGTGAAAGTAGTAGAACTCGGTTCCGACTGCATATGAGACTCGGAAGCTGTAGTTTATTGGGCAGAGGTATATCGTATTGCTGTGAAGTTCGTGGTGGCCGTCTGAATCCTCGATGCTGCATCCACCGTTTTTGAAAAGGAAAATCCGGTTAAAAGTCGGCTTAATGTGTTCGTATTGTTTGACCTTCTCAACTACATACATTCCACTCAGAAGGAAGACGCATCGCAGCGGGATATACATTCCTGACTCATTGATGAAATATTCGATGTAGCTTTTTTCGTCCTTTGTCATCGTGGTCTCCGCGTGGTCTTTGGCTTCCTCTGGACTCGGTTTGCCTGTATCAGTGTTGTCATGGAGCATAAATCCTTTCCTGGGTTAAAGGCAACAGTATCAATGTCCTAAAAATCCATTATATAGGTATATATGTCCATTTTTGATAACTGCTTCTTCGCTCACAATTGTCACAGTTTATTACTAGCTTTTACAAGCTTATTACCGTGAGATGGGGCAGGCGGAAAAGCTGGGGAAATCGATAGGAGGTTTCGATGTCATACAGGCCGAGTGGGATGCGGATGTGGGATTCCTGGTTCCTTGAACATAGGGGAACCGCTCATATGTTTTATTTACAGAGACTCATCGAGGGTTCACGACGGGGTAAAGAAGAAGACAACATAGGCCACGCCACTAGCACAGATCTTGTGAACTGGCGGGAGGGTAACCCATCGGTCAGGCCCGGAGCCGCCGGTAGCTTGGAAGACATGCAGCCGTGGACGGGATGTGCATTTTGCCCAGATGACGAGCACTTCTACCTCTATTACACCATGAGGTCCAGCTTGGACCATGGAAAGGGACAGCGAATCGGGTTGGTACGTAGCACGGACTTGAGCGAGTGGGCGCACTATGACGCCAACCCAGTCATTGTCCCAGACAGTCAATACTACGCGTCACATAGCGCACCGTTGGCAAACGGTGTTGTCGACTGCCGAGATCTAATCATTATACGTGACGACGCGAACGCCCGGTACCTCGGCTATTATGCTGCGAGGACAAATGAACCAGATCTGGAGGCTTCGTCTTGTATTGCTATGATAGAATCAAGAGACCTTATTCACTGGAACCACTTGCCTCCAGCCTTCGCGCCGAAGCGCTACGGTTGTTTGGAGGTCCCTGACGTATTCCCCCTTGGTGGACACTGGTTTCTCACTGCGCTGACCGGCCACTGGTACGGGAATCGAGGAATATTCAGCGATTTAGACGTCACCGAAGGGACAGTCTATGCAATGGCAGAGTCACCTGAGGGACCATTCCTCGAAAACGTCGAGGATAATATTCTTATAGCTGCGAGCCGTCATTCGGGGTACAGCTGTCGATCCCTGGTCTTTAAAGGGCAGCGGTATTTATTCTACACTGAGAAGAGTGAGGATCGGATCGATGTTCTGACAATACCTAAGCTCTTGCGGACGGATGGTGCAGGTCACCTGAGGGCGATTTATTCGGATCGTTACCGGTTGCTCTACGGAGCGAGGCTGGCAGATCCACTGGTGCCTTTGCCAATTTTATCTAGTCCCTATCCAAATCCGCATTGGTCACTACCTTCTGGGTTCTGGTCCCTACAAGATGGTCGTTACCGGGGGTATGCCGCCCATGGTTGGCAGATTGGTCTCCTTCCGATCGAAACAGTTGATATGGAGTTCGAATGCGCGCTCATCTTAACCCGTGGAGTCGCAGCAGGAATCGCGTTTGACGTTGCGACAACCGATACGGAGAAGCCCTCCCTAGAAGCCTCCTGCGTTTTCCTGGATGCGGAAGAACAGAAGGTCGTCTGCGCAGATCTCCCCAGTTTCGCCTCGACACAGAAGCGTCGGTTAATGGTTAAGCCAGGACAGGCCTACAACCTTAAGCTTGTACTGCTGGGAGCACAGATTGAGCTATTCATCGACGATGTGCTCGTGCTTCAGTTTGGCCAACGACCACGTCGTGGCCGCGTCGGGCTTTTCGTGGACCGCGGAGAAGCGGTCATCGATGCTCTCAGAGTGACACGCCTCATTGTGAACCCTACGGATTGAGCAATGTCCTAGATGTCCATCTTTATTTTCAAATAATACATTTCAAAAGGCAATTTTAAGATGCACAATCGCGAGCATGAAGACGTAGTCGGAGGGAGCAGGCGCGTATGGAGGACTTCGAGTACATGAAGGTGTTTTACTACAATCATTGGCCTCATTCGTATCTAGGCCACCTCAAAGCGGTGGAGGAAGAGCTGTGATCGGCTCGAGAAGCGGCGTGAAAGGATCAGAGAGGAGGTCAAAGAGGAAAACGATACTCGTAGAAGGCTGTAAGCGTATTCTCCGAGAAGGGTTGGTATTCGTATACTCTCGGAAAGGGTGCCATCGTCATTCAAGTGGCACATCTACTTGTCTTATTAAACTTGGGAAAGACCAGGGAGGTAATACCTACAGGAAACTTTTAAACCAACCTTTGCTTGCCTAATAAGGTTGGAGTAAAAGATGGCGGTCAGGTAGCAGAACTGCTATAGTCAGCAACGAGGAGGAATTGAAATGACGATTAGGAAGGCTTTAGTAATGCTCTTCCTGTTTCTATCTTTTGCACTTTTTGCAACTGGAGGACAGGAAGGTACGACGCTTAATATAATGGAAATCTACACCACTATGCCGAAATGGAATGAATATGTTGCAGCATGTGAGAAAGCGCTGGGCATAAAGCTAAATATCATTGCTGCGCCTACGGAAACCGCAGCACGGCAGCAGAAAATTACTACAATGCTTTCTTCAAAGGACCCGAGTATCGACATTTTCAATATCAACGACGAAATGATAAGTGCATTTAAGAATGCTGGATGGCTGCAGCCACTGCAACATGATGTGATGACTCCAGATGTGGTCAAGAATTTTGCAGCTAAGCAGTATATCAAAGATATGATCACTTCTAAAAACGGAGATATACTAACGGTACCCTTCGACAGTGTCATGCTCTCCTTCTGGGTTGACGAGGCTTTGCTGAAATCTGCTGGAATGAAGGTTCCCACGAATCTCGATGAATTCATCGCAGTTGCAAAGGCTACAACGAGAGACGGACGATGGGGATACGTCGGAGCATGGGAAAAAGAGTACGCCTACATGGAGATAGCCACATTCGTCAATCTGTTTGGCGGAAATTTCCTCGATTGGACGAATCCAGCGAACAAGAAGGCCATTCAATTCATGTACGACTTGGTCAACACTTGGAAAGTTACCCCAATGGCGCTGATTGCGGATCAGTATGGTCAGATGAGCCAGCGAATCATTGAGGGTAAGGCCGCCATGTTCTTTATGTGGGGGTATGGTGACGACTATAAAGCGGCCAATCGGTATGGCGAGGACAAGGTTCATATCGCACCGATGCCTAAGTTTGAGACACGGGCCGCATTCATTGGCGCTTGGCACCAATGCCTCTCAGTGGCTTCCAAGAACAAGCAACTTGGCTACAAATTCCTCAAATATACCGCTAATCGCGAGGGCAATCTTGCAGCTTGGCAGCTTCTAGACAGGTATCCTGCAAGACTTGATGCACAGGCTGACCCGAGTGTGCTCAGTCTTGATGCACCGCTGAAAAAAATGTATGATTACTATTCGGCGAACGTGACTCTGCGCGCACGTCCAATGCTCCCGCAGACAATGGAGTATATTACGGATATAGGATCACTTTTCCAGCAGTACGTTCAGAACCAGATAACGATAGATAAATTTCTGGATCTAGCCCAGCAGTCAGTAAATAAGAATAAATAACGACAAATTTGGCAGTAGGGGATCAACCTCATCCCCTACTGCCCGCTCTCGTTAATGATGCTTCTGTAAAAAAGGAGGGGGGAGTCTATGTTGATTCAATCAAAAAATGGAATCAGAAAGTACAAGAGGCTCTGGATAGCATGGGTCCTTATTACTCCTCTATTATTATTGCAGGGATTCACTATGATCTATCCTACTTTTGATACTTTCCGGACCAGCCTATATCATATAAATCTATTTAAGGGGATCAGAGAGTTTGTCTGGTTTAGAAACTACATCAATATTTTCAAAGATCCCAAAATAATTAGCTCATTTACTTTTACTGGAATCTTTGTCTTGTCATCTATGAGCTTGCACATCATTCTTGGAATTGCTCTCGCGCTTATTTTAAATATTCAATTCCGATGGCGTCGCTTTCTGAGAACGATAGTCCTGCTTCCCTGGGCTATGCCCACCGTAGTTATTGGCTTGGCCGCCAAGTGGGGATTCAACAATACCTATGGATTTGTGAATGACATAATACGGAGATTCGTTCCTTCATTACAGCTAGATTGGCTGATCTATAAGAACTCGGCTCGAGTCGCGGTGATCGTTATGGATCTCTGGAAAGACGTGCCATTTTTCTCGATCTTAGTTTTGTCGGCTCTTCAATTCATTCCGGATGAACTTTATGAAGCTGCTAAAATAGATGGAGCAGGTGCGTATAGAATGTTCCAGCATATAACGCTTCCGTCTTTGACAAAGACCATTTTGACACTGACTATATTCTTCGCTCTGTGGCGATTAACCATGTTCGACCTTGTTTACTCAATGACATCTGGAGGACCTGGTGAAAGCACGGCGCTACTCGCATATAGAATTTCGATGGAAGCATTCACCAACATGAATCTAGGATATGCAGCTTCACTCGGAGTGATATTATTCCTGATTATAGCGATGTTGAGTGGCATCAACTTGTTTACTATAAGACGTAAGGAATGGTAAAGGGCATATTCTATGAAAACAACCGCACGTCGAGTTTTCTTTTTAGGTTTCAGATGGTCGCTTACGATAAGCTTGTCTTTAATAATCCTTGTTCCGATTGCGTGGATTTTCCTTTCATCGATAACGAAGCAAGCTCAGTTCTTAACCTCACCTATCAAGTACATTCCGCGGGAGCCGACGATTGAGAACTATATCTACCTGCTCAAGCATGTCAGTTTTGCCAGGAAGCTGTATAGCACAGCAATCGTTATCACGTTCACGTTGATAGTTTCGACACTTGTTTGTGTAATGGCTGGATACGCTTTCGCACGTTTTAGGAGCAAGGGACTTTCATTTGCATTTGTATTCGTGATGTTCCCCTTTTTTATCCCTGCGGTTGTCAGGATAAGGCCTCTCTACGAATTATGGCGATTCATGGGTTTATTCGATACATACCTCGGGATTGTTTTATTATATACAAGCGCAATAGCTCCGATGACGGTCGCAATCGTGAGAAACTTTGTATTGGATATACCTGTCTCAATTGAGGAGGCGGGTAAGATCGATGGCGCTGGATTTCTCCAGACGATTCTTTACTTAGTTATGCCTCTGCTACGACCTGCAATTGCGACGATATTAATTATTAACTTCATTATATGCCTGAACGATTTCTTCACACCATTCTTCTTTTCGAACAATATTCAGGTTCTAACGCTAGCAATCGTTCAGTTGCCCACGGTGAACCAGCATTTTACGGTACCATGGGATCTAACCAGCGCAATGGGCGTCATTATCCTTGCACCAATTATATTATTTGTTGGTTTATTCCAGAAGCAGATAATGACTGGGATAATGGCAGGGGGAGTTAAGCAATAATTAATGATAATTAAATCATAATAGAGAATTCTGGGTGCGTAAAAAGATCTCGACATGACAAATATAAGAGTCTTTTACAAAAGAAAAGATATCTTAGAATATAATGAGAAGGAAAGAGGCGATTTTATAGAATCAGGTTGTTAGAAATACCAATATATCTCGGTAATTAAACATTAATAAAATAATTGAATGTCTTCAGAAATATTTGTTTAGACAAGGAATATGCTCGAGAGGAGGAAATGCAATGGAAAGCGATGTTAGCTCTATGGATATAAGAGCTAAGAAAGAAGACGATAAACTTGTTTACAACTATGATGATCAGATGCTAGAAATAATTGCATGGGGCAGAGATAGCCTCAGAATAACAGTTACACCAAAAGAAGGTGGGAAAACGTCTGACTGGGCTCTAAAAACTTCTCTAAAAGTAAATGGTATAATAGAAATAACTTCGACGTCAGCTAGCATCAGGAACGGGAAGATCTCTGCAACAATCATTGACATTCCGACGCAAAGAGGATATCTGCAGTATTTCCGGCACAGCGGAAATAAGAAGATCTCAATCCTACGCGAATATGACTATATAGTTGTCGCTAACAATCCAGGTACGCGAACGTTTAGAAAGTTGGATAACGGTCTTTTTCATTCAGAATTGCACCTGGCTGAAAATGAAAGCGAACGCCTTTACGGGATGGGTGAGAACGCCATAGGAAGAGTCAATCTGAAAGGCTGTGTAATTGATCTCTACCAACGGCACGTAAAGGCCGTTGTACCCTTTGTTGTTTCTAGTAAGAGATACGGATTTCTCTGGAATAATCCCTCATTAGGGAGGGTAGAATTCGGAAACAACCGAACTAGATGGATATCGTATGGCAGCCGGCAGATGGACTTTTTTATAACAACGGGGGATTCCTATTCGGATATTATGCAGAACTATGCTAACGCCACAGGCCACGCACCGACGTTTCCTTACTGGGCCTCTGGCTTTTGGCAGTGCAAGCTGCGCTATGAAACGCAAGAAGAGTTTTTAAGTGTGGCGCGGGAATTTAAGCGCAGGAGCCTGCCTTTGTCAGTTATGGTTATCGATTTTCT
The DNA here is from genome assembly GCA_026388915.1 of Deltaproteobacteria bacterium. GTDB lineage: Bacteria > Desulfobacterota > SM23-61 > SM23-61 > SM23-61 > SM23-61. Next base: position 3,929 of record JAPLIW010000864.1, on the reverse strand, counting down.
GCATTGGGAAACGACCGGTGACTGGAAATTAGATCCGAGGTTTTGGCCTGATCCAAAGGCCATGGTCAAAGAATTGGAGCAAATGGGAGTACGGATCATGATTTCTCCATGGACTCTAATAGACGAAAAAAGTGAAAATTACGCTTACATGAGAGAGCACGGATTGCTTACCAAATCCATCGACGGGAAAAAAGATACCGTCGATTTCTTTGGACCAAAGTACCAATATGATCCGACCAATCCGGAAGCTGCTATGTACCTTTGGAGCAAGTGGAAGGCGAACTATTTCGATCTAGGCATACGCACGTTCTGGCTCGATCCATGCGACGAGTTTCACGATATACAGGATTACGATAAGGTGCTGTTGCACATTGGCCCTGCCGTAGAAACGCATGCGTTCTTCACAGTAGCCCATCAGAAAAACATCTATGAGGGACTGCTTGCCTCTGGTGAGAGCGAGGTGGTGACGATCTGCCGTAACGCTTGGGCGGGTAGCCAGCGTTATGGAGCTTGCCCCGCCCCCCACGATATCATGTCTTCTTTCGAGCATTTAGAAGAATACATTAAGGTGGGATTGAATGTAATGATGAGCGGCATCCCATGGTGGAGCTGCGATATTGGCGGATTCGTAACCAATGATAACGAGAGTCCGCGCTTTCACGAGTTGATGGTGCGCTGGTACCAGTATGGAGTGTTTCTGCCCGTTTTTCGCACTCACGGCCATCGGAAGAATAACGAACCTTGGAATATTGGTGGAGATTCCTATCGACATATCAGGGCAAGCATTTTTCTCAGGGAAAACTTGCGTCCCTATATAATGGATCAGATGAAGCTGGCATCTGATAGAGGATTACCGCCTATGCGCCCCTTGTTCTTCGACTTCGCGGAGGATGCAAAAGCTGCAGAGGTGGAAGATCAATTCCTTTTTGGAGCGGATTTACTTGTGGCGCCTATAGCCAAATACCAAGCCCGAAGCCGGAAGGTGTATCTTCCCGCAGGGACCGAGTGGACAGATGTCTGGACCGGCAACAAAATACATGGAGAGAATATTATAGACGCTAATGCTCCGATTGAGCATATCCCTATATATGTGCGGGGCAATAAGCCAGAGCTAGTCAGGTGTTTTGATAATCTATACGAGAAATGAATCGCCGAAGAAACCCAGGGAGGCATCTTTATTGAAAGGATACCATCATTGAGTCCCGAAACAGATCGCCGCACGTGATGAAGTGCACTGCTCTTTATTCTCCATGTTTACTCATATCATCAATGGAAGGATATTAGTATGACCCATCGTGAATACGTGCTGAAAGCGATTTCTCACGAGCAGACCGACCGGATACCCTACACCCTGGGATTCGAGGGGGGCACGGAAGAGGAGCTTGATCAGTATTACGGCTCACCTACATGGCGCAACAAGGTACAGCAGTTTATCCGTGGCATCGGCGGTATTGACACCGTTGTCGAGCGTCGAGTCGACAACTCCTTCGCGATCGATGCCTTCGGATCGCTCTGGCGCGTGGACGTGGGGGCGAACCATCTGGAGAAGCCCGCTATAGCCGGGACGCCCTCCTTCGATGGGGTACAGTGGCCCAAGAGTGACGACTTTCCGATGAAGCTGGATGATGACATTCTGGCGTGCACCGGACCTGATGCTAGACAGGCGAGTATCATCTATATGCCATGGGGCTTGTTTGAACAGAGCTGGAGAATCCGGGGTTTCCAGAACGTAATGATGGACTGCGTGACCGATGTGGACTTCTATGAGGAGCTTCTTGATCGCCTTACGGAGCTGTACCTCGCCCACGTGCAGAGATGCCGTAGCATCCCAGCCGATGCCATCATGTTCATGGACGACTGGGGTGACCAGCGGGGAGTTATCCTTGGGCCTGAGCGCTGGCGGAAGTACCTGAAACCCCGCTGGGCGCGCCTCTATGCGGCGGTCCACGACCAGGGGAAGCTCGTCATCAGCCATTGCTGCGGAAGCTTCAGCGATATTCTCCCCGATATCATCGAGATCGGACTCGATGTGATCGAAAGCGTTCAGCCCGAGCCGAGAGGAATGGACCCGTTTGAGCTGAAACTACGATTTGGCAGCGAGATCACGTTCTGGGGATGCCTTGGGAGCCAGAGCACGATACCCTTCGGTACGCCGGACGAAATACGTGCCCGCGTGGAGGAACTGTGCCGGGTGATGGGCCGGGGGGGAGGGTACATTCTCGCTCCAGCGAAATACATTCAACCCGGAACGCCGGCATCCAACTCGGCAGCCGTGGTAGAGGCATTCGCGAGGAACAACCTATAGCCATAATTCACGCCGCTGCTACGATGCGTTTGGGCATTTCCTCCTGCCGAGAATGATTGCATTGAGGAGATAGAGGTTTTTTGTATCACTCCTTCTGCCGAAGATACGGAGTCCGGAGAACGGATGCTGGAGAGTTCTGTTTTTGAAATCCTGTAGTTCGAGTAAAGTAGGCTGCTCGTGTAGATCGGCATTGCAGACGACCCCAGCCCGTCATTTTTAGCGACCCCACCCCCGTCACGCAAACGACCCCCGGGTCGGCAGGTTTGGCGACCCTGGGGTCGTTATCACTGCCGATTCAAAGCTCGTCCGATCTTCGGCTGTGTCCGGAGGAGTTTTTTATGGACCGGAGGTCATCCTAAGCTCCGAATGGCATGCACCCTTGAGATATAAACCCGATAAGGTTCTCTTATCAGCCTATTTTCCGTAGGTCAGCGCCTGGATATCTCCCCCCACCCCGCTCGCCCGGAAAGGTCAATCCAGACCAGCCAGGAAGCGTTTAGCCGAAATGCCCAGCAAGCCCAGTGTCTTCTCTTGTAACTCCGAGACCTCCGGCATGAATGTCTGGACCCGCTGCCCTCCTTCTGCACTGAGAATGTGACGCTGAAGGTTCCCGAAGACCTCGATGACCCGTGCCGCCGTCGGGGCTTTGCATTCCCGCTCTTCCGGATACAAGGGGAGCTTCTTGATCCCTTCACGCTCCATTGCCTTGCGCAGCTCTCGCTCAATGAGGGCATGCACGGTCATGGCGATATACTCCAGGAAAAGGAACGCCTCCACCCGTCCGATGTTCTTCAAGAACAAAGGCGTTGTTCCCAGAACGCTCTTCAGCATCTCATGACGTTTCTCGATGAGAGGGTGCTTCCTCTTATAGGCCTCCAAGACCTCCTTGATCGACAGATCGCGACAGTTGCTCAGTAACGGAAAAACCCCGTCGCTGCGTGCATCCTCTTCAATCAGTTCCGGCGCTGTCTCCCAGCTCAACAGATAACGCACTTTCACCGATCGTCGCCACCGCGTCTGTGTCCCCGCGCGACCCCTTTTCTCTTGCCGGTATGTGGGGTTTCTGCTCTCCTCGATGCTGTAACGCATCACCCTCTGCACACCCCGATGGGAAAGAATCTGCTCCACTTTCTCGGCGATCCCTTGCTTGGTTTTCAGTCGACTGCGCGGGCTTTCTACCTTGGCCTTCAATTCCTCAAGCTCACCGATAGCCCGCGAAATCCTTTCCCGCCTCCCCTCCGCATCCCGTTCTTCCTTCTGCGAGCTGTGAAACCAGATCAGGCGGAACCCGTCGGGATCGGGAAACGGGGAGTCCACCGCCCGAAAGACGTCCAGCGGATCGTCTTTTAGCCTCCCCTTATAGCTCGCAACCTCCTGCCATTCGGGGGTGTGGGAGATCAGCCATGTCCTGAACTGGGAATCTTCCTTTCTCGTCTGGGGCAGCACCGTGATGAACCGCCCCCCCTTCTCATGAATGGCCCTCAGGGTCGAGCGGGTGCACAGCTTGCAGTCTGCAACGTAGAGAAATCGGGGATGACCGACCAGGAGGCAGAGCTCCTGCCATGTCTGCCAGTGAGTGCGGGAGTCCGCGGTGTTGCCATCGCTGACCTTGAAATGGATGGGG
>JAPLIW010000666.1 GCA_026388915.1 Deltaproteobacteria bacterium | reverse complement strand
CAAATCGAATGAAGACGACCGCGGAAATGATGATTAATAAACCTACCAGGCAGAGGCTGCTCCCCCACCTCAAAATAAGTTCCAACACCCGATCTGCTTTCTCAAAAAAGCTCCGCCTCATTCCAATCCCCCCTACCGCGTAGAACCCATGAAAAGATTCGGAACAAAAGTCACGAAACCAGGAACATAGGTAACCAGGAATAGCACCACTGCCAAGGCAACCATGTGCCACCGCAGTTCATGGGCCAGGGCCCAGACGGGAACCTTGCTGATACTCGCCAAGGTGTACAGGACCATACCGACCGGAGGAGTCAGGAGCCCGACCATCAAATTAAGGGTCATCATAACGCCGAAATGGACCGGGTCGATGCCGAGTTTGGCGATCAGGGGCATGAAGACCGGGATGGTCAAAAGCATGATGCAGATCCCCTCCATGAAGCACCCCAGAATGAGCAGAATGACGTTGATGATCAAGAGAACGACCCATGGATTCTGACTCAGGGACATGAGGCTGGCGATTACCGTCTCCGGGACCCGCTGGTGGATGAGAAGCCATCCAAAAATTCCCGCCGCGGAGATAATGAAAAGCACCCGCACCGAAGCTTCCAAGGTCTCCCAGAGAATTCGAGGAAGATCCTTGAATTTGACCTCTTTATAGACGAACATGGTCAAAACGAGGGCATAGACCGTAGCCGCCACTGCGGCTTCCGTCGGGGTAAAGATCCCGCTCACCATCCCGCCGATGATGATAACGGGGGTGGCTACGGCCGACAGAGCCCCCAGGGTGCTGTCCAGGAATTCTCGAAGGGTGGCTCTTCGTTCCTTGGGATAGTTTCTCCGGCGGGAGACAATGTAGACGATGATCATCAAAGCGATCCCCATGAGAAATCCGGGGACGAATCCCCCCAGAAAGAGACGTCCCACCGAGGTGCCGGTGATACTCCCATAGATGACAAAGGGGATGCTGGGAGGGATGACCGGACCGATGGTCGAAGCCGAGGCTACAATGGCCGCGCTGAATTTTCGGTCAAACCCTCGCTTGATCATTCCTTCCAGTTCCACCGTTCCCAGGGCGGCCGCCTCGGCCACGGCCGCCCCAGTCATCCCGGCAAAGATCATGGCGCTGACCACGATGACATGGCCCAGGCCTCCCCGGAAGTGCCCGACCAGGTTCTGGGCGAAACGGAACAGGCGGTGGGTAATTCCGCCGCTATTCATCAGGTTTCCGGTGAGGATGAAAAAAGGAATGGCCAGGAGGGTAAAACTCGTGGTGCTGGAGTACATTCTGGCAGGGACCATCGTCAATACATCCGTCTCCCCCAGGGCCACAAAAAAGAAAACCGCCGTCAAACCCATGGAGATGGCAATGGGGAGTCCCAGCATGATCAAACCCACCAGGACCAAGAAGATTTCCGCCGTCAGCATCGTTCTACCCTCCCCCTGGGGCTATTTCTTTCTGGCATCTTCGACGAACTTCATGAATGTTTTTACATTGTCTTCACCGGCATATTTGCCGATCCTTTCATAGGCCGGGCCCATGGCCGCCCTGAAGGGGGCCAGATCCGGACGGGTCACCTTGACTCCCGCCTTCTCCATCTTGGAGATCTGATCCGCCTCTTCGGCCATGATCGCCTTGCGCATGTAGGCCCCCGCGGACTTACTCTCCTCCTGGAAGATTTTCTTCTGCTCCGCTGTCAGTTTAACCCAGGTTTTCGCGCTGATCACATGGACCATGTTGTTGTATACATGACCGGTGATGGCCAGGTTTTTCTGCACCTCATAGAATTTATTGTGATAGATCACGGCGATGGGGTTCTCCTGGGCGTCTACCACCCCCTGAGCAAGGGCCATGTACAATTCGGGGAAGGCGATTTTGGTCACGACTCCTCCTAAGGCTTCCATGGCCGCCTGAAGTTGAATCTCGGGGGGAACTCGAATCTTCAACCCCTTCACATCTTCGGGTTTTAGCACGGGCCGCTTGCTGTTGGTGAGATTTCGGAACCCCCACTCCCAGTTGGAGAGAACGATGAATCCCTCCTTTTCCGCCAGCGGAGAAAACCAACCCATGGATGGCCCATCCAGCGTCCGGTGGACGTGGTCGTAATTGTCATAC
>JAPLIW010000675.1 GCA_026388915.1 Deltaproteobacteria bacterium | reverse complement strand
GGAGTGGAGAACCTCTACGGCCTGGAGATCAGCTCCGAAGTCATCCTGCAACGCTGGAAGGAAAGGTTCGGGCCGGAAATCTACGAGGTCCTATCCGCTTTTTCCAACCTGGACTATGATTTCGTGGACTACATCGGGGGGGCTCCGGGGATCGAAGAGGAATACATGCTCCACACCATCCTGGAGCTGGTGGAAAGCGGAAAATACGGAAGGGTCGTCTGGGACACCGCCCCGGCCGGTCATACGTTGCGCCTGCTTCATCTACCCCAGCTCTTCCTGAATCACCTGGAGGCGGCCGCCCGGTTCTACATGAACCTGTACGGGGCGCTCGAAAAAGTGGCCCGCACAGTCCGGCTCAAGAAAAGCAAGAGGACCATTCTCCAGATCATCGAAGGCTGGAAGGACCTTTCCCAGAAAGTTCTCGATTTCATCCGCGACCGGGAGAAAACTGCCTACGTGGTGGTAACCATCGCCGAAGCCCTGGGGGTGCGCTTGACCGAGCGGCTGTTAAAGGATTTTGATGACTTCCACCTCACCGTCGGCCATCTGATCGTGAACCACCTGGTACTGGAGGCGGACTGTGATTTTCACCGCCAGCGACAGGCCATGCAGCGGAAATACCTGAAAACGCTGAACGATAAATACAGGCAGAAGATGAGCCTGGTCGAAGTCCCCCTCCTGCCTTACGAGGTCCGGGGGGTGAAAAGAATCGCTCAAATGTCGGAGATCCTCTTCCCTCCCGGCCCGGGGTAGGGTAGGGAAGCAGCGGCGGTAGGCCGGAAAAGAAGGAGGAATAAGGTCTCTTGGGTTCCAGCCATGCCCGGTTAAGGTCTTCGCTCCGAACTCCGTAGGGGCGACCCGGCGGGTCGCCCCTACGAACTCCGGACTTTATTTTTAGGGATCCCGATGAGAGAATCAGCTGAAAGACCCGCCATCATCCCGATCCTCGTCTATGGCGCCTTGTTCCTTCTGGGGCTCTATGGGGCGGGCCTTTACAGCTATCTCCTCTTCCACAGCATCGTTGAAGTCTTCAGCATCGTCATCGCCTGCAGCATCTTCGTCCTGGCCTGGAATTCCCGCCGGATCATCGACAACTCCTACCTGGTGATCATCGGGATTGCCTACCTCTTCGTCGGGGGCATTGATTTTCTGCACACCCTGGCCTACAAAGGGATGGGAGTCTTCACGGGGTATGGGACCAATCTGCCCACCCAGCTCTGGATTGCGGGCCGCTGCCTCCAGGGCATTTCCTTCCTCATCGCCCCGCTGTTAATGAAAAGAACCGTGAACTACCCGGCCGTGCTGGGTGTGTATTTCTTCGTTTCCGCCTTCCTGGTTCTGTCGATTTTTACCTGGGGCATCTTTCCGGACTGTTACCTGGAAGGGGTCGGCCTGACGCCCTTCAAAATTCTCAGCGAGTACGTCATCTCATCCTTTTTTGTGGTAGCCATCGTTTTTCTCCTGAGGGGGCGGAGGGATTTCGACCCCCAGGTCCTGCGTCTTTTGTGCCTTTCCATCGTCCTGACCGTTTTCTCGGAGCTGGCCTTTACGCTATACGTGGATGTGTACGGTTTTTTCAACTACCTGGGCCATTCTTTTAAGGTGGCGGCCTTTTACTTTTCTTACAAGGCCCTCATCGAAACCGGCCTGGTCACTCCCTACAATCTTCTCTTCCGCAACCTGAAGCAGAGCGAAGAGGCGCTTCGCCGGGCCCATGACGAGTTGGAACTGAGAGTAAAAGAGCGGACCGCGGAACTGACCCGGGCCTACGAGGCGCTGAAAGCGGAGGGGTTCGTTCGGGAGCGGACGGAGGAAGCCCTTCGTCATTCGGAAAAACAGTACAGCCAGGTGGTGGAAAGCTCCCTCACCGGCATCTACATCGACCAGGACATGAAGTTTGTTTTTTGCAACCAGCGGTTTGCGGACATTTTCGGCTATTTCCGGGAAGAGATGATCGGGCTGGAGTCCTGGAAAATTGTCCATCCCGAGGACCGGGCCATGACCGACGAATGGCGGGGAAAGAGACTCCGGGGAGAGCCCGCCCCCGCCGAGTACGAAGCCCGGGGATTGACCAAGGACGGGCGGACCCTCTGGGTGATGCGCCGGAATACGCGCATCGAATTCCGGGGACGGCCGGCGGTGCTGGGGAACATCGTGGACACCACCCGGAGAAAGCAGATGGAGGGAGCCCTGATGGAGTCGGAGAAGGAACTTCGCCTTCTTTCCACCCAGCTCTTGGCCACCCAGGAAAACGAGCGCAAGTGGGTTGCCCAGGAGCTCCACGACAGCATCGGCCAGAGCCTGGTGGCCGTCAAATTCGCGCTGGAAAGGAAAATCACCCAGAGCGGGGCCGGGCATACGCCGCCGGGGATTTCCCTGGAGGACATCCTTTCCATGGTGCAGAACGGAGTGGAAGAAACCCGCCGGATCATGACCAACCTGCGCCCCTCAATCCTCGATGACCTGGGGATCCTGGCCACGGTAAACTGGTTCTGCCGGGACTTTCAGAAGGTATACTCCCATATCCAGATTCAGAGGCAAATCGAGGTCCAGGAGCAAGAGGTCCCCGATAGTCTGAAAATCGTGATCTTCAGGATTTTGCAGGAGGCCATGAACAACATCGCCAAACACAGCCGGGCCGATACCGTTGTCCTGGGACTGGCAAGGGAAAACGACCGGATTACCCTGAGGATTCAGGACAACGGAATCGGGTTCGACCCGGAAAACTGCCGCAAAGGACTGGGACTCTCCAGCATGAAAGAACGCACCCAGCTCTCCGGGGGCATCTTCATCCTCGAGTCCGGCCCGGGAAAGGGGAGCCACATGGAGGTGAGATGGCCCGCCGCGTAAAGAAAAAGCGCATAGCGCATAGGGCTATACCAGCAGGCAAAGTTTGGTGAAAAGAGGGGAAGGGGATGGCAAAATTCAGATTTCAGGATTTAAAAATTTGGCAATCGGCAATCCAGATCGCGGATGAGCTTTTTAATTGCATAGGAAATTATAAAATCTTCTGCGCCCTTCGGAGATGAAGAAAAAATATCAACCGCAGAGTACGCAGAGACCGCAGAGCGTTTTCTTTGTAAAGACAAAAATCACAAATCCTTTTATGGAAATGGACTCCTCTTTGCCTTTCGATTCTCCGGGGATGAAGACAAGAGGATGAACGAAGAGGAAGCAGAGAGCGCAGAGATCATTCCCTGAAAGCCCCCTGCCACTCTTGACTTTCCGGGAAGCGTCGGAAAAGGGACCGCTTTTCCCCCTGCATCCTGGCCTTGAGCTTTTGGCCATTCTTACCTTTGCGAGCTCCGCGACCTCTGCGGTTAAGTTTTTTTTATTTCGTGATCAGTCCTTTCTCAATGGCCAGAGTGGTGAGGGCGGAGACGCTGTGCAGGTCCAG
>JAPLIW010000650.1 GCA_026388915.1 Deltaproteobacteria bacterium | reverse complement strand
GCGGTAAATTGCGGCGTTGACCAGGACGATCAGGAAGGATACCCCATACACTCCGGTGATGTCGGCGATTTGAACCAGGGGAAGGGTGAGATACTGGGAGTATCCCAGAAGCTCCCAGGGAAACCCGGAAAAGAGAAAGCCCCGGATGTATTCCAGGGAGACCCAGAGGGGCGGAGCGAGGAGGGTTTCCGGGATCTCCATCCTGGCCTGAGTCCAGCGAAGAACGAAGGCAAAGGCCGAGAAATAGAGCGCCAAATAACCGGTCAGCATCAGCAGGAAAAAAACGCTGAGGGCGCCGGGTAGATGGCCGTACTGAGTGAGCACGTTGTAGATCCAGGGGAGAAGGCCGGTGAAGAAAGCAAAACCGGCCACAAAGCCCAGCAGGGCAGCCTGGGCAGGGGATTTCCCGCGGAGGGACCAGAAGAGGGGGACAAGGGCCGCCCAGGCGACGATCTCCACATTGAACTTGGGGAAGGCCAGGATCAGGAGGAAACCGGAAAGGGCGGCCAGGCAAAAGTCGAGAAGCTTCATGACGGGGAAAGTCACCCTCCGATCTTGACCATGGGGAGATGGCACCTCTTCATTACGCCCCCGATGGGGCCGTGATGGAGGGGCTTGGTCAGGAGGGCTTCATCCATTTTCTTGTCCAGTTCATCATCACTGGCGCCGGAGCGGAGAAGGGGTTTCAAATCGGTCAGCTCTTCGGAGAAGAGGCAGGTTTTCAGCTTCCCGTCGGCCGTGAGGCGGAGACGGTTACAGGACCCGCAGAAATGGTCACTCACCGGGCTGATAAAGCCGATCTGACCCGCGGCCCCGGGGAATCGGAAAAGGCGGGCCGGCCCTCCGTGCCCGTTGTCCCCCTCGGCCATCGGAACCAGGGGAGAGAACCTCTCGATCCGCTCCCGGATCTGGGCGCACGGGATGCAATGCTCGGGTTTCCACTCGCTCAAAGAGCCGATGGGCATGAATTCGATGAAGCGGACCTGGAAGGCCTCCTTCAGGGTGAGACGGGCGAAGTCTTCGATCTCCCCGTCGTTGAACCCGGCGATGGCCACCACGTTGATCTTAATGGGATGAATCCCCTCGCGGCGGGCCGCCTCAATCCCTTCCCACACCAGATTCAGATCTCCCCCCCGGGTGATCTCCCGGTATTTCCCGGGGTCGAGGGAATCCATGCTGATGTTCAAGCGTTTCAACCCCGCCCGGCGCAGATCCCGGGCGAATTCCCGGAGAAGAATGGCGTTGGTGGTCATGGACAGATCATTAACTCCGGGAAGGCCGGAGAGCTTTTCCACCAAGTGGACCACGCCCTTGCGCACCAGCGGTTCTCCGCCCGTAATCCGGATTTTGTTGATCCCCCGTTTCACTGCCAGCGCCGCGAGGCGCAGGATCTCCTCGTAGGAGAGAATTTCCGAATGACCGAACTGGGAAACCCCCTCCTTGGGCATGCAGTATTGACAGCGGAGGTTGCAGCGGTCGGTAACGGAGATGCGCAGGTAATTAATGCGCCGCTTGTAGGTATCAATCAGACCATTCATACAGGTTTTTATTATAGCTTTTCCCTTTGGGCAGGGAAAGGAAAATTCTTCTCCGCCGAATTTGGTTCAGGGGGTCTTTAGGCGCTCTCCTCTTTTAGCCTTCGCGGGAATCGGTTCTATCTCCCGGAAAACCGAACATGGCACAGGAGGAAAATCGGTGCCCCCTTCACTTTCCGGGAAGTATGCATAAGTCATATTGAATTTCAGGTGTTGCCCGGCCCGAAAGCAAGGGCGTTACGCGCAAAAATCATGAGGCGCGCCTCATTTCTTGGACCGGGCGGGCTTTTAAATGCGGAATGCGGATTGCGGAATGGAAAAAAGGAAGCAAAGAATTCCGAATTCCACATTCCGAATTCCGAATTGGGTAACGCCCGATAGGCCCGCCCCATTCTGCGGAAGCCCGCGGGATCTCCGGTTGGAATTTTTTTCCCGCCGATGCTTTTCCCGCGTAACGCCCTTACTTCCGGGCCACAAGCTTGCTTTTTCGCACAAAAGGGGGCCGTAAAAGTGAAGGTGGGCAAGGAGGAAAATCCCGTTGATTTTCGCATGGGGATGGGCTACAAAGAATAAAAATATTGCCCATCTTCATAACCTTTTCCGGTGGGAGAGGGGACTGAATAAAAATCGAGCGCTTGGAGATCGTAACCATCGATGGCCCGGCTGGAGCGGGAAAAAGCACGGTGGGAAAAATGCTGGCCTGCCGCCTGAACTATATTTACCTGGATACGGGAGCCATGTACCGGGCCGTGGCCCTGCGGGCGCAGAAGGAAGGGATCGACCCGAAAGATGAGCCGGCCCTGGAGCGGCTCTGCGGGGATATGGAGATTTCCTTTCGGGAGAGCGGGGAAGGGCAACGCCTGATTTGCCAGGGCGAAGATGTCACCGAAAGGATCCGCGACCCCGAAATCGGCTGGATGGCTTCGGTCGTTTCCACCATGCGGCCCGTCCGGGAGGCCCTGAGTGCCCTGCAGCGAAAGATGGGCTCTCGGGGCGGCGTCGTGGCGGAGGGCCGGGACATGGGAACCGTTGTCTTTCCTGGGGCAAGGTTCAAATTTTTTCTGGTCGCGGACCCGCGGGAACGATCCCTCCGAAGGTACCGGGAACTGAAGGCCAAGGGACGGGAAATGAAGCTGGAGGAGGTTGAGAGAGAGGTAAGGGAAAGGGACGCCCAGGATTCTTCCCGGGAATTAGCCCCTCTCAGACCGGCGGAAGATGCCCACCTCATTGATTCCACCGGGCTGACCCCCGAAGAAGTCGTCGCCCAGATGCTGGCGATCATCCAAAAAAGCTGAAAATTTTCAGGTCGTTTCTTTACCCGTGCATTTAAAGCGGCCTTATTTTTTGAGGTGTTGATTTACCCGACGCCTGCTCTTTACACTGGCACGATTTATTGGTTGTGGTTTTTTTTCGATATGATATAATTCCCTTCTTGGAGACAGGAACAACGTCTGGGGGGTAATGGAATGTCTGAGGAAAAGGTGGAAGTATTAGCCCAAAAAGCGGAGGATGGGCCTCCGGCCGATGCCGCTGAAGAGCCTGCGGAAATCAAAGGGAAATCCGAGGAAGGAGAGAGCTTCCAGGAACTTTACGAAGAGAGCCTGCACGAAGTTGCCGAAGGGGAAGTAGTCCACGGTCGGATCATTCACGTGGGTCCAGAATTTGTGACCGTGGACGTGGGCTTCAAATCGGAAGGGCAGGTTCCCCTCCGGGAGTTCACCCAGAAAGACGGTACCCTGTCCGTCAACGTGGGGGACGAGATTTACGTCTTTGTGGAGCGCAGGGAATCGGAAACCGGGCTGGTCAACCTCTCCAAGGAAAAAGCGGACAAATTCAAGTTTTGGGAAGAAATCAGCCGGGCCTGGAATGAAGACCAGGTGATCGAGGGCAAGATCACCGCCCGCATCAAGGGAGGCCTCTCGGTGGACATCGGGGTCCTGGCCTTCTTGCCCGGCTCCCAGGTGGACATCCGGCCGATTCGCAACCTGGAAAAATTGATCGGCACCACCTGCAAATTTAAGATCATCAAGCTCAACCGTCGACGGGGGAACGTGGTCCTCTCCCGCCGGATTCTTCTGGAAAAAGAACGGGAGGCCCTGCGGGGCAAGACCCTGGAGCATCTGGAAGAGGGAAAGATCGTCGAAGGAGTGGTCAAGAACATCACCGACTACGGGGCCTTCGTCGACCTGGGCGGGATCGATGGCCTCATGCATATTACCGACATGTCCTGGGGGCGGATCAATCATCCCTCGGACATCATTAAGGTCGGGCAGACGATCAAAGTCAAAGTCCTCCAGTTTGACCGGGAGAATCAGAGGTTATCCCTCGGACTCAAGCAGACCATCCCGGATCCCTGGGAACAGGTGGGCGAAAAATTCCCCCAGGGAAGCCGGGTCAAGGGAAAAGTGACTTCCATCACCGATTATGGGGCCTTTGTCCAGCTCCTGGACGGGGTGGAAGGGCTGGTCCATGTCTCCGAGATGGCCTGGACCAAAAGGGTCCGCCATCCCTCGAAGATTCTTTCCGTGGGGGATGAAGTGGAGGTCATGGTCCTGGATGTGGACCCCAACCAGAAGCGGATCTCTTTGGGACTGAAGCAGACGAGCCCCAACCCCTGGGACACCATCGCGGAACGCTATCCGGTGGGCACGAAGATTCAGGGGCGAATCAAGAACATCACCGACTTCGGGATCTTCATCGGGATCGATGAGGGGATCGACGGGCTGGTCCACATTTCGGACATTTCCTGGACCGAGCGCCTCAAGCATCCCTCGGAGATGTTTAAGAAGGGGCAGGAAGTTCAAGCCATCGTCCTGAATATCGACAAGGAGAACCAACGTTTTTCCCTGGGCATCAAGCAGATCCTGAAGAACCCCTGGGACGATATTCATCACCGGTACCGGGTGGGACAGCTGGTCAAAGGCAAGGTCACCAACGTGACCAAATTCGGGGCCTTCGTGGAACTGGAGCCGGGGATTGAAGGGCTGGTGCACATCTCCGAGATCAGTCACCAGCGGGTGGAAAAAGCCGAAGAAGCGGTCAAGACCGGGGACGAAATCCAGGCCGCGGTCATCAACGTGGATCCCAAGAAGCATAAGATCGGCCTCAGCATCAAGGATGTGGACCGGTACCAGGCCCATGAAGCCCGCAAAGAGGCCCAGCCGGCCTACGAGGATGACACCTCCGACTTCGGCAAGATGCTGAAGGAAGGCCTGGAGAAAAGGGCCCGGGAAGCCAACAGCGGCCAGGAATCCTGAATCGCGGATGAGAAAGTACCCCATACTGCTCGGACTGTTCGTATTCGGGGTCCTGCTCGGCCTCTTCCTCGTCAGCCTCTACGCTCTTTCCTATCTCTCCAACCGGGAAGAAAGCCTCTGGGGCGGGGAAAAGATCGCCATCATTGAAGTCCGGGGGGTCATCCTCGACCCCCAGCCCATCGTTGAAAAGCTGGTCAAACTCCGGAAAAACGAAAAAGTAAAGGCCATCGTGCTGCGGATCGACTCCCCCGGCGGGGGAGTGGGCCCGGCGCAGGAGATCTTCGCCGAGGTGAAGAAAGCCCAGAAGGAGAAGAAGGTCCTGGTATCCATGGGCTCGGTCGCCGCCTCGGGGGGGTATTACATCGCCTGCGCCGCGGACAAAATCCTGGCCAACCCGGGATCCATCACCGGGTCCATCGGAGTCATCGTGGAGAGCCTGAATGTGGAAGAACTCCTGCGCAAGCTGGGGCTGCGCTCCATGGTGGTGAAGAGCGGCAAGCACAAGGATCTGGGCTCCCCCCTGCGGCCGATGACCGAGGAAGAGAAGAAGCTTCTCCAGGGCGTGCTCGACAGCGTTCACGAGCAGTTCATCCGGGCCGTGGCCGAGGGGCGGAAACTTCCCGTGGAAAAAATCAGGGAGCTGGCCGACGGGCGGATCTTCTCCGGGGAGCAGGCCCGGGAGCTGGGGCTTGTGGATGAGCTGGGAAACCTGGAAGACACCCTGGCCATGGCGGCCACGCTGGCCGGAATCCGGGGAGAGCCGGAAATCATCTACCCGGAGAGGAAGAGATTTTCCCTTTTTGACCTCCTGCTCCAGGAGTCCGTCAGCAAGATCGTGGAGAGTTTGAGAGAGAGCGCGCCCCCCCTGAATTTTCTGTATACCTGGCCCCAGAGCTGAACCTCTCCATGCCTCGTTTCGCCTCCCTGGATGTGGGCTCCAACACCGTGCGGCTTCTCATCGCCGAGCCCCACCCCGATCTGACCATCCGGACTCTTCGCCGGGAACGAATCCTCACCCGCCTGGGGGGAGCTTTCACCACCGCCCAGAGACTCGATGAAGCTTCGATGGAAAGAACGATAGAGGCCCTCCAATCTTTCGGGGGACTCCTGCGGCGGGAAAAGGTTGAAAAGGTCTTTGCCGCGGGGACCGGGGTCTTGCGGGAGGCCCGGAATGGCCTTGCCTTCCTGGAAAGAGTCCAGGAAAGAACCGGCCTCCGTCTTCGCCTCCTGACGGGAGAAGAGGAAGCCCTTCTGATGCTCCGGGGGGTTTTGAGTTCCCTCCGGGACCCGGATTCCCCGCATTTGGTAACCGATGTGGGCGGGTGGTCCACGGAGGTTCTCTGGGTGGAAAAGGGAGAAACGATCCGGACGGCCAGCCTGGGACTGGGTGCCGTTGCCCTGAGCGAGAAATTTATCAGCCATGACCCCCCGGTCGCTTCCGAGCTCGAAGCCCTGAATGAATATATCCGCTTCCCCCTGCGGGAACTCTGCCGGCGATGGGAAAAAGAGGGAGGGCGGGTTGAAAACCTCCACCCCCGGCTCGTGGGTACTGCCGGGACCGCCACCACCCTAGCGGCCATCGACCTGACCCTTTCCGCCTATGACCCACAAAAAATCAACGGCCATCTAATTTCCCTCCTCGGGTTGGAGGAAATCAGCCACCGTCTTCAGTCGCTGCCGCTCGGTGAGCGGAGAAAGATCGCCGGTCTGGAGAAGGGAAGGGAGGATTTGATCGTGGCCGGCTCGGCCATCCTCCTGAACCTCCTGAAGATTTTTGAACGATCCGCCCTGGAGGTGATCGACTCGGGGCTGCTGGAAGGAATCCTCATGGAAGGCATGGACCGAATGCGGAATTCGGAATGCGGAATGGAAAATGAGAAAAAGCGTGGAGCGTGGAGCAGGGAGTAAGAAATATGGTTTTTGCGCGGGCTTTTTTCTCCATGCTCCTTGCTCTATGCTCTTTATCGTCCTTGACATCCGGGAAGGCGCATAATAGATTTATTTATAATCTTTTTGCAGGAGCCCGCCATGATCCCCGAAAAACTGAACGAAAGCCTTACCTTTGACGACGTACTTCTGCTTCCGGCCGAATCCTCCATCCTGCCCCGGGATGTGGATGTCTCCACCCAGCTCACCCAGGCCATTCGCCTGAATATTCCCCTCCTGAGCTCGGCCATGGACACGGTGACCGAGGCGCAGATGGCCATTGCCATGGCCCGGGAAGGGGGGATCGGGATCATCCACCGCAACATGCCGGTGGCGGCCCAGGCCGCCGAAGTGGACAAGGTCAAAAAATCGGAGAGCGGGATGATCGTGGACCCCATCACCGTGGACCCGGATCAGCGGATTTACGAGGCCCTGGAGATCATGAAAAAGTACCGCATCTCCGGGGTGCCGGTGACCCGCAAGGGAAAGCTGGTGGGAATCCTGACCAACCGGGACCTCCGTTTCGAAACCCAGCTGGATCAGCCCATCTCCGCGGTCATGACCAAGGAGAGACTGGTCACCGCTCATCCGGGAATCACCCTGGAAGAGTCCAAGCGGTTACTCCACAAGAACCGGATCGAAAAACTTCTGGTGGTGGATGAGCGGAATAACCTGAAGGGACTCATTACCATCAAGGACATCGAGAAGACGATCAAGTATCCCAATTCCTGCAAGGACCATCTGGGCCGGTTGAGGGTGGGGGCGGCGGTGGGACCGGGGGCCGACCGGGAGGCGAGGGTGGAAGCCCTGCTGAAAGCCGGGGCGGACGTGATCGTGGTGGATACGGCCCACGGCCATTCCCGCAATGTCCTGGAAGCCATTCGGGAGACCAAGAAGGCTTTTCCCGATTGCCAGCTCATGGCCGGGAATGTGGCCACGGCCGAGGGAACGGAAGCCCTGATCCGGGCCGGAGTAGATGCGGTCAAGATCGGCGTGGGGCCGGGGTCCATCTGCACGACCCGGGTCGT
Organism: Deltaproteobacteria bacterium; assembly: GCA_026388915.1. GTDB lineage: Bacteria > Desulfobacterota > SM23-61 > SM23-61 > SM23-61 > SM23-61. The sequence goes on along the minus strand of JAPLIW010000650.1, from coordinate 6,500 downwards.
GGCGGGGGTGGGCGTTCCCCAGATCACCGCCATCCTGGAGAGCGCCCGGGTGGCCCAGAAAAAGGGAATTCCCCTGGTGGCCGACGGGGGGGTTAAATTTTCCGGGGACATCACCAAGGCGCTGGCCGCAGGGGCCGACGCGGTCATGATCGGAAGCCTCTTTGCCGGCACCGACGAGAGCCCGGGGGAGATGGTGCTGTACCAGGGACGGAGCTACAAGATGTACCGTGGCATGGGCTCCATCGAAGCGATGAAGAGCGGGAGCAAAGACCGGTACGGACAGGATGACGTGGAGTCGGAGTTGAAGCTCGTCCCGGAGGGGATCGAGGGAAGAGTTCCCTACAAAGGCCCGATTTCTTCCAGTATCTACCAGCTCCTCGGGGGGCTGCGTTCCGGGATGGGGTATGTGGGGTGCCGCACCCTGAAGGAATTGAAGGAAAAGAGCCGGTTCACCAAGATCACCTCCGCCGGCCTGCGGGAGAGTCATGTTCACGACGTCATCATCACCAAAGAGGCTCCCAACTACAGCCCGGGCGAGTTGAATTCCTGGAAGGAGTCTTGAGGTTGATGTCGGTGAAGGATTTTCAGGGAAGGATTCTCATCCTGGATTATGGGTCCCAGTACACCCAGCTGATCGCCCGGCGGGTGCGTGAAGCCCAGGTGTACTGCGAAATCCACCCCTTTCATATGAGCCTGGAAGCCATCCGGGCTTTTCAGCCCAAGGGCATCATCCTCTCCGGCGGGCCGTCCAGCGTGTACGAAAAGGACGCGCCCCTGAATCCCGCGGACCTCTTTCGCCTGGGGATTCCCACCCTGGGGATCTGTTACGGCATGCAGCTCATGACCCACGTCCTGGGGGGGAAAGTCGGCGGGTCCACCAAAAGGGAATACGGACGGAGCGAACTCTTCATCGATGATGAACGGGACCTCTTCGCCGGGTTGGATGGCGGAAAAACCATTCAGGCCTGGATGAGCCACGGGGACCGGATCGAAGTCGCCCCCGAGGGATTCCAGGTGATCGCCCATTCCCCCAATTCTCCCGTGGCGGCCATCCGCCACCAGGGTCTTAGGGCCTACGGAGTGCAATTCCATCCCGAAGTGGTCCATACCCCCCGGGGAAAGGAGATCCTTCACAATTTTCTCTTCCGCGTCTGCCAGTGCCCTCCGGATTGGACCATGGAATCTTTCGTGATCAAGACCGTCCAGTTCCTGAAGGAGCAGATCGGGAAAGAAAAGGTGATCTGCGGCCTGAGCGGAGGGGTGGACTCATCGGTCGTGGCGGTTCTCCTCCATAGAGCGGTGGGAAGCCAGCTGACCAGCATTTTTGTGGACAACGGCCTGCTGCGCAAGGATGAAGCGAAAAATGTGAAGGAGCTCTTCGCCTTCAACCTGGGCTTGAACCTGCGGGTGGTGGATGCCAGCGACCTGTTTCTGGACCGGCTGGCCGGGGTGGTGGACCCGGAACAGAAGCGCAAGATCATCGGCAACGAGTTCATTTACCTCTTCGAGAAGGAGGCCCAGAAGGCCGGAGGGGCCACGTACCTGGCCCAGGGGACCCTCTATCCCGACGTGATCGAGTCCGTCTCCTTCAAAGGGCCTTCGGCGAAGATCAAGAGCCATCACAACGTGGGCGGCCTGCCGGAACGGATGCATCTCCAACTCATCGAACCGCTGAAAGAACTCTTCAAGGATGAAGTGCGGGCCGTGGGGCGGGAACTGGGAATGCCCCGGGAGCTCATCGAGCGTCATCCCTTCCCGGGTCCCGGCCTGGCCGTGCGGACCCTGGGGACGGTGAACCGGGAAGACCTGGTCCTGCTGCGGGAAGCCGACGCCATCGTGGAGGAAGAAATGCGCCGCTCCGGGTGGTACCCCCGGGTCTGGCAGGCTTTCGCCGTCCTGCTCCCGGTGTACACCGTCGGGGTCATGGGAGACGAACGGACCTATGAACGGGTGGCGGTGGTGAGAGTGGTCCAGAGCATGGACGGGATGACCGCCGATTGGGTTGCTCTGCCCCCCGAGATCCTGGGGGCCATATCCAACCGCATCATCAACGAGGTCCGGGGAATCAACCGGGTGGTCTACGACATCTCCTCCAAGCCGCCCAGCACGATCGAATGGGAGTAAAACAGCAAGGAGCGAAGAGCAAGGAGCAAAGAGAAAAAAGCTCATAGCTCATAGCTGATAGCAAAGAATACGAGCTATGAGCCATGAGCTATGAGCTGATTGCTAATATGAAACACGCGGAATTCGTTCATCTCCATCTCCATACCCAGTACAGCCTCCTGGACGGGGCCATCCGGCTGGATGAGCTCTTCGAGAAGGCCAAGGAATACCGTATGCCGGCCCTGGCCATCACCGATCACGGGACCATGTTCGGGGCCATCGAATTCTACCAGCAGGCCCTGAAGAATGGCATCAAACCCATCATCGGCTGTGAAGTCTATGTGGCTCCGGGAAGCCGGCTGGATAAGACGACCAAAGGCCCCTCCGAGGCCTCCTACCATCTGATCCTCCTGGCCAAGAACCTGGCCGGCTACCGCAACCTGATGAAGCTGGTATCCACCGCCTTCTTCGAGGGCTTTTACTACAAGCCCCGGGTGGATAAAGAGCTTCTCCGGCAGCACCACGAGGGGCTTATCGCCCTCAGCGCCTGCCTCCAGGGGGAGGTGCCCCATTTCCTGGCCGGCGGAGACCGGAGAAGGGCTCTCCAGGCCGCCGACGAGCTGAAGTCGATCTTCTCCGACGGCAGGTTTTACCTGGAACTGCAGGAAAACAAGATCCCGGAGCAGAAGAAGGTCAACCAGGGGCTGATGGAGATCGCCAGAGAATTGTCCCTTTCTCTGGTGGCCACCAATGACTGCCACTACCTGAAAAAAGAAGACGCCCGGGCCCACGAGATCCTCCTCTGCATCCAGACGGGCAAGACCCTGAAGGACGCCGACCGGATGAGGTTTTCCACCGATGAATTCTTCTTCCGCTCGGTGGGAGAGATGGAGGACCTCTTCTCCTACTGCCCCGAGGCGGTGAGAAATACCGTGGAAGTGGCCGAGCGCTGCAACCTGGAACTGAAGCTGAATGAGCTGCAGTTTCCCGAATTCCAGGTCCCGCCGGGGGAGACCCTGGACAGCTTCCTGGAGAAATCCGCCCACAAAGGACTGGAAGACCGTCTGGCCGAGCTCAGGGATTTCGGGCAGTCTCCGCCCCTGGCCATTGATTATTACCGCCAGCGCCTGCAGAAGGAAGTGGGCATGATCCAGAAGATGGGGTTCTCCGGGTATTTCCTGATCGTCTCCGACTTCATCCGCTATGCCAAATCCCGGGGCATTCCCGTGGGACCGGGAAGGGGTTCCGGAGCCGGCTCCCTGGTGGCCTACTGCCTGGGCATCACCGAGATCGACCCGCTGGTCAACGGACTCCTGTTCGAGCGTTTCCTCAACCCCGAACGGGTCAGCCCTCCGGACATCGACATCGATTTCTGCATAACCGGACGGGAAGAAGTGATCCAATACGTGCGGAACAAGTACGGCCAGGACCATGTGGCCCAGATCATCACCTTCGGGAAGATGCAGGCCCGGGCCGTGATCCGGGACGTGGGGCGGGCGCTGGACATGCCCTACGGGGAAGTGGACCGTATCGCCAAGATGATCCCCAACACCCTGAACATCACCCTGGCGGAGGCTCTCCAGCAGGAACCCCGCCTGAGCGAGCTGGCCAGGGCCAACCCGGAGGTTAAGAAGCTTTTAACCCTGGCCCAGTCCCTGGAAGGGCTGCCGCGCCATGCTTCCACCCATGCGGCCGGGGTGGTGATCTCCAACCGTCCCCTGGTCGAAATGGTTCCCCTCTACCGCGGTCAGGGCAATGAAATCATGACCCAGTACGCCATGAAGGATGTGGAGAAGATCGGACTGATCAAGTTCGATTTTCTGGGGCTCAAAACCCTGACCATGATCGAAGACGTCATCAAACGGGTGGAGGCCTCCCGGGGAGAGAGGCTGGACATGCGCCGCCTATCCCTGACCGACCGGAAGACCTATGACCTTCTGTGCTCGGGCGACACGTCGGGGGTCTTCCAGCTGGAAAGTTCGGGGATGAAAGACCTGGTCATCCGGCTCATGCCGGAGCGTTTCGAAGACCTGGTCGCCCTTCTGGCCCTCTACCGTCCGGGGCCGCTGAAGAGCGGAATGGTGGACGACTTCATCAAACGCAAACAGGGCAAAACCCCCATCGCCTACGAGGTCTCGGAGCTGAAGGAGATCCTGGAGGAGACCTACGGGGTCATCGTCTATCAGGAACAGGTCATGAAGATCGCCACCAAGCTGGCCAATTTCAGCCTCGCCCAGGCGGATATTCTGCGGCGGGCCATGGGAAAGAAGAATGCCGAAGAGATGGCCATGCAGAAGAAGCACTTTCTCGAGGGGGCGCAGAAGGGCAAGATTGCGGCGAAGAAGGCGGAGAAGCTCTTCGACCTGATGGGCAAGTTCGCGGAGTACGGGTTTAACAAGTCCCACAGCGCAGCCTACGCCCTGGTGGCCTTTCAGACCGCCTACCTCAAGGCCCACTACCCGGTGGAATTCATGGCCGCGCTCCTCTCTTCGGAAATGGGGGTTTCGGACAAGATCCTGCGCCACCTGGGGGAATGCCGGGAGAAGAAGATCGAAGTCCTTCCCCCGGACGTGAACGAGAGCCATTCGGACTTCACCGTGGTGGGCGACAAGATCCGGTTCGGCCTGGCGGCAGTGAAGAACGTGGGCCTGGCGGCCATCCAGTCGATCCTCTCGGCCCGGGAGGAAAAGGGGAATTTCACCTCCCTGGCCGAATTTTGTTTGAAGGTGGACCCGCGCAAGGTCAACAAGCGGGTCATCGAGAGCTTGGTCAAATGCGGGGCCTTCGAGAGCCTGGGATTTTCCCGGTCCCAACTCCTAGCGGGGCTGGAGGAAGCGATGGAGTGGGCCCAGAACGTGGAGCGGGAGAAGGCCAACCGCCAGATCACCATGTTCAGGGACCTCCAGAACGGGGGACGAAAGACGGAACCCCGTCTCCCCGGCGTCCCCGCCTGGCCCGAGAACCAGCGGCTGGCCGCGGAAAAGGAAACCCTGGGTTTTTACCTGACCGGCCATCCCCTGAGCAGCTACGTCCATATCCTGCAGCGGTTCACTTCCATGGACACTTTGCGGGTCCAGGAGGCGGCCGACGGGCAGGAGATCCTCATCGGGGGAGTGGTGAATTCCCTCAAGGAGACCAACACCAAAAAAGGAGACCGCATGGCCTTCGTCACCCTGGAGGATTTGAACGGGGTGGTGGAGGTGATCGTCTTCTCCGACCTGTATAAGAATTCCTCCCTCCTCCTGAAAGGCGAAGATCCGATCTTCATCAAGGGGAGAGTGGATGCCGGGGAGGAGAACGTGAAGATCATCGCCAGCGAGGTCCTTCCCTTTGAGCAAGCCGTGGGCAAGCTGACGACGAGCGTCCACCTCCGACTGCGCTCCGAAGGACTCCGCCGGGAAGACCTGGAAGCCATCCGGGAGATCCTCCAGGACTGCCGGGGAACCTGCCCGGCGGTCCTCCACCTGATCCTTCCCGGGCAGAGGGAAGCGGTCATCGACTTAGGGGACGAATGGAAGCTTAACTCGAACGACCAGCTGGTCTCCCGGGTGCGAGATCTGCTGGGGTACGAGGCGGTGAGTTTTCAGGCCTGAGCGGGGCTTGCGCCCCTTGAGGAGCGTCACGCCTCTGGCGTGACTCGAGGAGCGACCCTTGGCCTTGAGGATTTGAAAGAAAGAATGGCCCTATACTACCTGGATTTTGAAAAGCCCATCGCCGAGATCGACAAGAAGATTGCGGAACTGCGGACTTTCTCCTATAACCCGAAACCCAAGGTGGCGGAGGAGATCGCCGGTCTGGAAAAACAGCGGCAAAAAATCCTCACCAAAGTGTACTCCAACCTAACCCGCTGGCAGCGAACGCAGCTTTCCCGGCACTTTAATCGCCCCACTTTTCTGGAATACGTGGAGCGCCTCTTCACCGATTTTGTCGAGTTCCACGGGGACCGGAAATTCGGGGATGATCCGGCCATCGTGGGGGGGGTGGCGAATTTCCAGGGCGCCCCGGTCATGATCGTGGGCCAACAAAAAGGCCGGACGGTCAAAGAGAAAATGTCCCGCAATTTTGGGATGCCCAACCCGGAGGGCTATCGCAAGGCCCTGCGCCTGATGAAAATGGCCGAGCAGTTTGAAAAGCCCCTGATCACCATGATCGACACCCCGGGGGCCTACCCGGGGCAGGGAGCGGAGGAGAGGGGGCAGGCTCTGGCCATCGCCGAGGATCTACAGGCCATGGCCACGCTGCGAACCCCCATCATTTCGGTGGTCATCGGGGAAGGGGGAAGCGGAGGAGCCCTGGCCCTGGGGGTGGGGGACCGGCTGCTCATGCTGGAGAATTCCACTTACTCGGTCTTCTCCCCGGAAGGCTGCGCCGCCATCCTGTGGAAAAGCGAGGCGGAG
>JAPLIW010000952.1 GCA_026388915.1 Deltaproteobacteria bacterium | reverse complement strand
AAGAGTGGATCAGAAATTTAATAGATGTTATTTTTGGGTTTTGATGGTGGCACCTTCTCGAACCTCCATCTCACCCTTGCTATTTGATTCCCATGAAGTATCTTGATTTTACTGCTAAATTCACAATATGCTGTTTGGCGTTGTATATTTATCATTGCCATGGAATCGCATACGCCAAATGCCCCGCCTCAACATTGAAAGATATGCTTAATTTTGAGAATCCAAGAGTTATTAAGCACCTCAGCGAAATTGAAAATATGGAGGCGGGCTATCGGGAGGCAGGAATTATATTATGCGACGGATATAAAATTCTATCTGGCTGGATTTTCAAAGAATCAATCCATCCCCCATGCACGGGCCAGCATGTTTACATTTTTGAGGAGAATCATGTCCTCAGAGCCGTTATTTGGGTAGAAAAAAGTGGGAAGGCGGTAAGAGTTCCCCCTTGTCCAAAGGACGATTGCAGCAATATTGCTGAGGCAGCCCATGTCATTTCCGGGGATGTATATACGTGGAAAGAAGTTCAGCCCGGTGATGGGATTGTTTTGCTCCAGTATCCCACAATAGAGTGGGCCGAAGGGCTTAAGAATCAAACCGAAGGATGCACAAAATCTCGCTGACTCCTGGTTTCGAGTACTGCTATCTATATTTCATTCCAAATCAAAATCATATAGTTACGATAATATTTTCATATCTTCTATTCCAAATCATGGCTATTTCCAAGCCTTGCCAATATTTTGCTCAGACACTCTCGGAAAATTCAGCAAGATAGGAACAAAGCGCTGAGCGCTGATAGCTTTTTAGCTAACCCGAGCCATGGACACAAGCGTTTTTTCCAATTTGACATTTACCCTGGAAGGCGTAAAATAAAATTGGATTTGCTGGGGGAGCTGAACCGGCTGAGAGACCCCGCTGCGGCGGGGTGACCCCTTGAACCTGTTGGGTAATCCCAGCGGAGGAAAGCGAATCAAAGAAAAAATCCAAACCGCCGGTTCAGATGTCTGAAACCGGCGGTTTTTTGCTTCATGAACACCTAAAGGCTGACGGCTGATCGCTTTCCAGGTTTTTTCATACTGACACTTTATTTCACAGGGGGAAAACGCCATGACACAGTCAGAATTCGCCCGGCAGGGAACGATTACCCCGGCCATGGAAAGATGCGCCGCTTCCGAAGGCCTTCCGGCGGAAATTATCCGCCAGGGCCTGGCCGCAGGCACCATGGTCATCACCCAGAATTTGAAACACACCTTTATTTCTCCCCTGGCGATCGGCAAGGGGCTCAAGACCAAAGTCAACGCCAACGTGGGGACGTCCAAGGACCACACGAACGTGGAGGAAGAGCTCGAAAAAGTCCGGGTGGCGATAAAAGCCGGCGCCGATACGATCATGGATCTCTCCACGGGGCCGGCCATCGATGAAACCCGAAAGAGGGTAATGAAGGTCTCCACCGTTCCCGTGGGAACCGTTCCGATCTACCAGGCGGCCATCGAAATGCCGGAGAAGAGAAAGCGCTCCATGGTGGAAATGACCGCAGACGATCTATTCGAAGTGATTGAACGCCATGGAGAAGACGGGGTGGATTTCATAACGGTCCATTGCGGGGTGACCCGGGATTCCGTTGGAAAAATCAAGCGGGAAGGCCGTCTGCTGGGCGTCGTGAGCCGCGGCGGGGCAATCCTGGTGGAATGGATGGAATACAATAAAAAGGAGAACCCCCTTTATGAGCATTACGACCGCCTGCTGGAAATCGCCAAGGCCTACGACCTGACGTTGAGCCTGGGCGACGGGCTCCGTCCGGGTTGCCTGGCCGATGCCACCGACCGCGGGCAGATTCAGGAATTGATCCTGCTGGGGGAGTTGACCGAGCGGGCCTGGACGAAGGGCGTGCAGGTGATGATCGAAGGGCCGGGGCATGTTCCCCTGGATCAAATCGAGGCGAATGTCCTTTTACAGAAGCGCCTGTGCCACGGCGCTCCCTTTTATGTCCTGGGGCCTCTGGTAACCGACATTGCCCCCGGTTATGACCACATTACGGGCGCCATCGGAGGGGCCATTGCCGCCCGCGCCGGGGCCGATTTTTTATGCTACGTGACCCCTTCCGAACATTTGCGGCTGCCCACGGTTGATGATGTCCGCGAAGGAGTTATTGCTTCCAGGATCGCCGGACACGCCGCGGATATTGCCAGAGGTTTGAAAGGGGCAATGGATCTGGACTGCCGCATGGCCAAAGCCCGCAAAGCCCTTGATTGGAAGGCTCAGATCGACCTTTCGATCGACCCGGAAAGGGCCCGCAAACTCCGGGAATCCCGGATGCCCAAGGAAAGCGACGTCTGCACCATGTGCGGAGAACTTTGCGCCATCAAAAAGGTGGCCAAATTCCTCTAAAAGCAGAACGTAGGGAACAGGGGGAAAAACCTTTCCTTGTATCAGTTTAGAGTTTTGAAAAAATGGCGGCAACGCCTCTGTTTGGGCCCGGGGGCCAGGCCGGACCGCGCCGGAAGCATCGGTTGGTCTGTTTGTATCTTGGCCACAGAGATCAAAGTCTGTTTCCTCCGGAGGAGGCGGGGCGTATTTACCCCGCCCTATCCACGGAGAAACCAGCGCCTTATGATTCCAATCCCGCCTTTGGCGGGACCCCGGGCCCTGGAAGCACTTGGCCCTTGCGGCACTCCTTTTTTCAAAGGACGAAAGTGTTACCATTTTTCAATAAAATTCGGCGTTCCTTTTCAAAACGCTAAATTGATACAATTGTTGGAGGTAATGATGGCAACTGTCACGATCGTGGGCGCCGGGTTGATGGGAACCGCCACGGCCTGGCC
>JAPLIW010000248.1 GCA_026388915.1 Deltaproteobacteria bacterium | reverse complement strand
GGGAATGGAAGGGGGAGGAATCGCGGTGGTACCCCTCAACCTGCCGGGGGTGTCCCGGGGGAAACCGCTGAATAAAATGGGACAGCGGGCGTTGAACCAGGGAGAGATCTTCTTCGACAACGTGCGCATTCCCAAAAGCATGATGATTGCCCAGGAGCCCATGGGGTTCAAGTTCATGTCCCATGCCCAGCTGGCGCTGGCCAACGGGTTGATGGGACTCTGCTTTGCCGGAACGGCCCAGGCTGCTCTCGAAGAGGCCATGAAGTACGCCAAGACAAGGGTACAGGGCGGGCAGGCGATTTGCGGGCATCAGGCCGTCAAGTTGAAGCTCTTTGACATGTTTGTATCGGTTGAAGCGGCGCGCTCGCTGGCCCGGCGGGTGGCTGTCTACAATGGAGGGCTCCTGAAAAAGCTGCAGATGCCGGCGGTTCATTACGCCATGGCCGCCAAGATTCTCTCCACCGAGACGGCCTTCCGGGTGGCGAGTGAGGCAATCCAGATCCATGGGGGATACGGGCTCTGCAAAGATTATTATGTGGAAAAGATCTTCCGGGACGCCCGGGCGGCCATGATCGAGGATGGGACGAATGAGGTCCTGGCTTTGGCGGGAGCGGATCGTCTGTTGAGCGCGAAGGTGAGGGGAGAGAACTAAATGCGGAATGCCGAATTCGGAATGCGGAATTAAAAGGCGATTAGCCACAGAGGGCACAGAGAAAAAGATGGGGTCATGGAATGCTGAAATAATGGAAAAAAAGAAATCCGTTTTATGGCTTTGGGCCAATTTGTTTTTTCCATATTCCAGTATTGCAGGGCTTTTCCCCTCTGTGATCTCTGTGTCCTCTGTGGCCAATAAAATTGAAGGAGGGTGTAGGAATGGGATATGTGAAGACTCCGGATGAAATCGCCAAGATCTACCGGGAGACCTATGATTTCTATGACGCGGAGATGCTGACCGTGGTCTGGGAGACCAAGCCGGAAATTGTCAAACGGCTGCTTCCCCCTCCGCTCAAGCCGGGAAAAAGGCCGATCGCCCTTGCTTTCGTGGCCAACTATCCCCGGACCAATTTCGGGGTGAGCTACCTGGAAAGCGCCCTTTTCTTGCGAGCGGAATTCAAGGGGGAGGAGGGAAATTACTGCCTGGCCATGCCGGTCACCAATGACATGGCCCTAGTCCTGGGGCGGGAAGTCTTCGGGTATCCCAAGAAAATGGCGAATATCCAGTTCCGCCGCCAGGGGAAGGAAATAGAGGGACTGACCGAGCGGCACGGTCAATTCTTTTTTGAAGTGAAAGCCAGAATGACCGGGCAGCTCAATTTCCCGGAGGCGCAGAACATCCTCATGGAAGTATTTCGCTTCGGTCCCAGCCTGGTGGTGGTTTCGTTCAATTTTAAATATTTCATGGCCCCGGAGGGGGACGGATTCGATTATCCCCCGAGGCTCATGCGGGAGGAGGTGGAATTCCGTCCCAAGGCCATAGAGATCGGAGAGGCGGAGCTGAAGTTACACCCGTCCGAATTCGACCCCTGGGCCGAAGTGGAGCCGGT
>JAPLIW010000199.1 GCA_026388915.1 Deltaproteobacteria bacterium | reverse complement strand
CCTTAATCCCCTCCCGTCAAGGGAGGGGAGAGTAAGCAGTTGAAAACTAAGTAAATTTTTGCCGCCCCATTCTATGAGAATGTAAGGCCCTATTATCGTACCCCCGGTGTCCAGCAAAAAGATATGGGACATGCTCAGTTTGGAAAAGGGGGGCAAAGGGGGGAGTTCTGGGATTGCCTGGCTGCAAAAGTCAGCCTTAGGGACCGGGGTTTTGCTGAGCTGTAGGACTGTCTTTCCGTTTCTGTTTTTTTCTTCAGCAATGATCCGTGTGTATCCGTGTTCATCCGTGTCCCCTTCGGTCTTTTCTCTTTGATTCTTTGGCCAATAAAATCTGTGTTTATCTGTGTTCATCTGTGTCCAGGATCAAATTTTTGATTGGGGCTTTGCCCCCCTGTGGATTTACGGGCTTTTGGGGAATATGCCGGAAAGTAGGGGCGGTTCGCGAACCGCCCCTACGATTTTATGGGTCGTGGGTAGAGATTAAAGCTTCACCTGCCGGACGTCCACAATGGGGGACAGGGCGCGGAGTTCCTGGAGGACGGCCTCGCTCGCCGGGGTGTCGATGTTGATGAAGGATACGGCCATCCCTCCCCGCTCGTTCCGTCCCATCTGCCACTCGGCGATGTTGATTTTCCTCTCCCCGAGAAGCGTTCCCACTTTCCCGATGACCCCCGGAATGTCCCGGTTGGAAAGGATCAGAGCCGGCCCGGAGGGAAGGGCGTCGATCCGGTAGTCGTCCAGGAGGACGATCCGGGGAATCTTGTGGAGGAACAGCGCCCCGCCGATGAGGCGGGTTTCTTTGGTAGAGACCGCACGGCAGAGGATCACGTTGGAATAATCCTGCGCCGCGGGGTGCCGGGTCTGGGCCACATGGATTCCCCGCTGGTCGGCCAGGTGGGGGGCATTGACGTAGTTCACATCCTCGCTCAGGATGGGGGAGAGGATTCCCTTCAACAGGGCCACGGTCAGGGGCTTCCCGTGGGCCTCCACGTCCTCCCCGCGGAACTCCACCTCCACCCGGCTGATCCGGCCGCGCATCATCTGCATCTGCAGAGACCCCATCTTTTCCGCCAGCTCCATGTAGGGGGCCAGAGACCGGTAATCCACGCCCTCGGGGAAGGGCAGGTTCACCACGTTGCGGAAATTCTCTCCCCGCAGGGCTTCGATCACCTGCTGGACGACCTGCACGGCCACGTCTCGCTGGGCCTCCCAGGTATTGGCCCCGATGTGGGGAGTGGCCACCACTTCATCCCGGGAGAGGAGCTGCTGGATCAGTTCCCCTTTGGGGGGCTCCTTGCCGTACACGTCCATGCCGACGCCGGCGATCTTCTTCGCCGAAAGGCCGTCGAGAAGGGCCTTTTCATCCATGATTCCCCCCCGGGCGCAGTTGATCAGGCGGACGCCTTCCTTCATCAGACCGATCTCTTGGGCGCCGATCATCCCGCGGGTTTCATCCGTTAGGGGGGTATGCACGGTGATGAGGTCGGCCTCGCGGAGGAGTTCTTCCAGGCTGCTCACCAGGCGGACGTGAATCCGTTCTCCCGCCTCTTCGGCGATGTAGGGGTCGTAGGCCATCACTTTCATGCCGAAGGCCTGGCACCGCGTGGCCACCCGCGAACCGATCCGGCCCAATCCGATCACCCCCAGGGTCTTGCCGTGCAACTGCACGCCCAGGAACTTGCTCCGGGTCCATTCTCCCTTTTTAATCGAAGCGTTGGCCCGGGGAATATTGCGGCACAGGGCCAGCATCAGGCCGAGAGTCAGCTCGGTGGCCGCCAGGGTGTTGGCCTCGGGCGTGTTCATCACCAGGACGCCATGGCGGGTGGCGGCGTCGATGTCGATGTTGTCCATGCCCACTCCGGCCCGCCCGGCGACCTTCAATTTTTTGGTGGCCTCGAAGGCGGGAGCGGTCAGGGGAGTGCCCGAGCGGGTGATGACGGCATCATAGTCCCCTATGATCTGCAGTAATTTTTCGGCGCCGGGAAGTTTCACCACGTCGTATTGAACATCCGAGGCTGCTTCCAGCAGAGTCAACCCGGCACGTCCGATATCATCGGTAATCAGAATCCGGAACATCTCGTAACCCCTCTCTCATCGGTTCGTTTTCCCCCATAGAATACTCATCCGTGGAAAATATGCAAGATAAGTCTCAGAGCAGAAGAGAAAAAGGGACACTTCCCATATTTTAAGAAGCTCTGTCTCCCCGCGCGCGGTTTCCGGGAAGACGAAAAAAAGGGGAGTGTCCCTCCTTTCCAGAATTTTGACTTCCCCCGTCATAATAATTGTTGCCTTTTGATAGGTGGGAAAAATTTTCCATGGTTTTCAGTAGTTTCTCATAAGCTCCACCATCCTATAAAGCCTCATAATTCCATATGGTTATAATAGAAGACCATCGCCCACTCCGGATAGGCATGAAAATTGCAAACAAATTCATTGAGTTATCATTTTTTCCCAAAACTTTGGAGCGGAGCATCGGGGATGGTGACCAAAACCAAAAAATCCATTTTGATCGTAGACGATGAAATGGCCGTACGCGAATCTTTACGTCAGATCCTCAAGCCTCAATATGAGGTCTTTACGGCGGCCGATGGACATGAAGCCCTCGAGTGCGTTCGGAATCAGAAGATCGACCTGATCACCCTCGATTTGAAGATGCCGGGCCTTTCGGGAATCGATGTGCTGCGGGAAGTCAAGAAGCTTCGGGACGACGTGGAAGTGATCATCATTACCGCATACGGCACTGCGACCAATGCCGGTGAATCCATTTACTTTGGGGCCGGGGATTTCATCATCAAACCATTCGATGTCTTCGACATCAACACGAAAGTCAAAAAATCTCTGGACCGGCAGAGCAAAAACCTGGAGATTAAGAAACTGATCCGGCAGATCCGGGGGATCCTCCCGGCCAAAGAAAAAAAGAAGGATGAAAAATTATTGATCCTTTTCAAGGATCTATGCGGCATGCTGGAGAGCGGGGAGTTCTCTTACCCCGCGGGAATCCAAGAGTTGATGAATCTCCAGCTCAGGCATCCCCACCCCCCCCCGGATTGAAAACCAGCAATCGGTGAATGAAAAGCATTAACCCTTCCCCTTGGTTCTTCTGACCCCGGCCGCCCAAGGCCCTCCGGCAGCGAAATCCCTTCAGACTGACGAAGTTCTCCTTTTTGACAGCTCCCCCCCTCGCTTCTTCCATCCCCGATCCGGGACTGACTCACTTCCCTCAGCCGGTATTCCGTGGAGGATTCCCTCCAGGCGGGGAAAATTCCTTTGACCTGAAACGTATAATAACGTATTAAAGTGGAAGAAAAGTGCAGAGGGCAGAGCTGAAATTACGGATTGCGGAATGCGGATTTCGGATTGAGGAATGAGAAAGACGAAAGGGGAAAAGGGGGATCTGGGAAATTGGGAATG
>JAPLIW010000947.1 GCA_026388915.1 Deltaproteobacteria bacterium | reverse complement strand
CGTAAAAAGTCCATCTGCGGCGTTGCGCGACAATTATTATTTTCTGCGCGCCTTGCATGGTAGGGGCACGCTGCGCGTGCCCGGTATCGGGCGCGAAGCATCGCGCCCCTACACTCGAAACCATCGTTCCGCTTACTTTTTGCGAGATCTTTTTTAAAAAGCGAACCAATCGAGGCGAGGGAAGGTATCTCACTGCAACAGCCCCATTCGATCCGGGAGGTGTGAATCATGGCATACTGGTTTGAAAACCCCACGCTGAAAGCTCTGGCCCCGCTGGCTCTGTCGACTTCTATCAAAGGTCTTACCACCATTTTCAACACGCCTAAAATGTTTATCGGATCCAATGTCTTTCCGGAGGGGCCTGTGGTCGGGCCATCCACCATGGATTCCATCGGCCCCCGGTGTCCCCAAAAACGGGCGTTTATCGTAACCGATGATTTCAGCAAGCGCTTTGCTATTAAGGCTGTTCGCTTTCTGGAATCTGGGGGTTTTACGGTGCAAATGTGGGCTGGATGTCAACCTGAGGCCCCGATAGAAGTTGTGATGGAATGTGCCCAGGCCATCAAAGCCTTTGAGCCAGACTTGATTATGTCCGTGGGAGGCGGCTCCGTCATGGATTCGGCCAAGGCCGCCTGGATTCTTTACGAGCGTCCGGACATCGCCGACCTGAGGATGATCTCCCCTCTGGACAAGTTAAATCTGCGGAAAAAGGCTCTCATGGCGGCCGTGCCGACAACTGCCGGAACCGGCTCGGAGTGTACAGGGGTGGCTGTCCTCCATGATACGGCCGTGCACCGCAAGATCCCCATAACCCATGACGAATTAGTACCGGACTTTGCCATTTTGGTTCCGGAATTTACCCTGACCATGCCTCCCAATCTGACGGTGGGCACAGGATTGGATGTTTTGGCCCATGCTATGGACGCGGTCACAACCCCGGCCGGAAACGAGCTTACTACCCCCTTGGCTCTCAGTGCCATTGAGATGGTTTTCCAATGGCTGCCCAGGGCCTATAAGAACGGCCAGGATCGGGAAGCGCGGCACCGCATGCTCCTTGCCGCCAGTATTGCGGGAGTAGCTTTCGGTATGGGTGGCGTGCATCTTACCCACGGTCTTGGTCATTCCCTGGGTGCCGTGTTCAACCTGCACCATGGGCTCGCCTGTGGTTTTTTTATCCCCCAGACTCTCCAGTTCTGCAGCACGATTACGGACAAGCACCTGCTCATCTGTAAGGCTTTGGATATACCGGCCAAAGATGCCGGAGAGGGACTGAGCAAATTGGTCACCCACGTCCGGTCTTTCATGGCCAGCTTGGGGGTCCCCCTCACCCTGAAGGATATGGGGATCCTCAAGGAAGATTTCGAGGCCAAGATGGATCGACTGGTGCAATATGCTTATGAAGATGTAGATAACTATCTCAGCCCCAGGCCTATCGCCGCCGCCCAGTGCAGTCAGGTTTTTCAGTATGCCTATGACGGCAGAGACATCGATTTCTAAAGGGAGGACAGAAGCATGAAAGGATATCACGGCCGGTTATTGGAGGTGGATTTGTCCGCCCGGAAAATGGCTGATTTGCCTCTACCCGAGGAAATGGCGAAGAAATACATCGGAGGCGCAACCCTTGCCGCTGCTTTGGTTTATGACCGGATGAAAAAAGGGGCCGACCCTCTGGCCCCGGAAAACCCGCTCATCTTTGCCACCGGCCCATTCACCGGCACACCTCTGCCCATGGTCAGCCGATATGCGGTCGCGGGGATCTCACCCCTGACCGGGTTTTGGGGGGAAGCCACCAGCGGCGGCCGGTTTCCCTTCCGCCTGAAAGGATCTGGGTGGGATGGCCTGTTAGTGAAAGGAAAGACTGACAAACCGGTATACCTTTATCTGAAGGAAGGGAAAGCCGAGATTCGCGATGCCGCCCATCTCTGGGGCAAAGACTGCTATCAGACCCAGAAGACCATCAAGGAGGAACTGAAGGACGATTCCGTCAGCGTGGCCTGCATCGGC
>JAPLIW010000726.1 GCA_026388915.1 Deltaproteobacteria bacterium | reverse complement strand
TCCGGATTGATCCGGCCGTCTCCGGTGAGAGGGGTGACCGTGGCCACCACGATGCCGTAAAGCTTTCGGTATTTCAATCTCCATCCTCCCACTTGGCGGAGAAAAAACCGCCTCCGCGCGGATCTTTCCCGGCCAGAAATTTCCGGCGTTTTCTTCTACCCCTACCACAGGTTTGGTTGAATTATCAATCGATTATTGGGGCTTGCCCCCTTCACTTTTGGCATTCCGCATTTAAATTGCCCGCCCGGTCCAGGAAATGAGGCGCGCCTTATGGTTTTTGCGCGCAACGCCCTTGCTTCCGGGCCGGGCAACGCCTGAAATTCTATCCATCTTGCGCCTACCCGGTGAAAAGTGGAGAGGGCAAGTCGATTATTGGGGCTTGCGTTTTCTTGGAGATTGGGTTAAAAGATCAATCTGGGAAGGAGAGAACTTTGATATCGAATGTCCCGGCAAGGGTCTTTTTCACCAAGGGCGTGGGCACCCACAGGGAGGAACTCCATTCCTATGAGCTGGCCTTGCGGGACGCGGGGATCGAGAAGTGTAACCTCGTTTCGGTCTCCAGCATTCTTCCTCCCCGGTGCCGCGTTACCCCCCGGAAGCGAGGGCTGCAGCTGCTGATTCCCGGGGGCATCACCTACTGCGTCTTGGCCCGGTGCAGCAGCAATGAGCCGCGCCGCCTCCTGGCCGCCTCCATCGGCTGCGCGATCCCTTCCAATCGATCTGTCTACGGGTACCTGAGCGAGCATCATGCCTTCGGCCGGAATGAAAAGGAATCGGGGGATTATGCCGAAGACCTGGCGGCGGCCATGCTGGCTTCCACCCTGGGCATCGAATTTGAGGCGGACAAGAGCTGGGATGAAAAGAAAGAATTCTACCGCCTCAGCAACGCCATCGTTCGCACCACCAACATCACCCAGTCGGCCATCGTGAAAACCGGATGGACCACCGTGATGGCCGCGGCGGTTTTTGTTCCCTGATGGCCTCCGGGGAAATCCGGCTTTCCCCTCCAGGGTGATCCGTTCGGATCCTTCCTTCCTTCCCCGATCACCCCCGCGAAACGAAGCCCATAAGTCACAACGGGGCGAAGGAGGCCACTCAGGGCTTCAGCCCTGGAAAGGCATCCTCCCGGGCATGATTCTTGACCAAATTGATTTGCTTAACCGCCTCTTTCCGAATAAAATGATCATTAGAAACGCAGCGAGCAAAATCCCTGAATGGATTTTCCGGTGAGGCAGGATTCTCTCCAGGGTCGCCTCAACGGATTCATCATTCATTCTTAACAGCCGAATGCCGGAATCATTTCCTGAACTCAATCAAGACTCCCCGCAGCCGAATTCTTCCCCTCCTTCCTCAGAGGGGGAAGCGGGCATTCCCCTGACCCGATTGGAACCGGGGAAAAAAGCCAAGGTGCTGGCGATTCAGGGGGGCTGGGGAGTCAAACGGCGGCTGAATCAGATGGGGATTCATGCCGGGGACCTGATTACCGTGACCCGGCAGGGCTCCCTGGGCGGCCCCATTGCCGTGGAGGTGCACGGTTTCCAATTGGCCCTGGGGAAGGGGGTGGCCTCTCAAGTCTTCGTGGAAATCAGCGAAGAGATGACCATCGCCCTGGCCGGCCAGCCCAACTCCGGGAAAAGCACCCTCTTCAACCATATCGCCGGGTACAAAGCGATTACCGCGAACTTTCCAGGGACCAGCGTCACCTTCACCGAAACCCGTACCCGAATCGACGGGTTGACCTGTATCTGCATCGACCTACCCGGAACCTACTCCATCACCTCCGAGGAGCCCGCCGAGCGGGAGGCCCGCCGACACCTTCTCTCCGGGGAGGTCGATTTAATCATCAATGTCATCGACGCCTCTCTGCTGAGCCGGAGCCTGGAGCTGACCCTGGAGCTTCTGGAGCTGGAAGCCCCCATGCTCCTTTGCCTGAACATGATGGACGAGGCGGAGAAGAAAGGGGTCCAGATTGATGCTCCGAAGCTGGAGGAGATCCTCGGGATCCCCGTGGTCCCGGCTATCGCCACCACCGGCAAAGGAGTGAAGGAGCTTTTTGCCCAGGTCCGCCGGGCATGGGAAGGGAAGAAAAGAGGAAGAGTCCAGAAATTCAGCAAGGACGTCGAGGAGGTGATCCAGGCGCTGGTTTCGCTGCTGGGGCCGGAGAAACGGGTGAACGAGAGGGTCCCCGCCCGCTTTCTGGCCGTCAAGCTCCTGGAAAAGGACGAATCCTTCGTGGAGGAGGTCAAGCAGGCAGGGGATTTTTACCGCCAGGTAGTTCCCTTCCAGGAAAAGCTCCAGGAGAGCCACGGGGCGTCCTCGGACGAGGTCATCTCCTCGGAACGCCACGCGCTGGCCATGAACATCTTCGAGAAGGTCGCGCGGATCGTCCGTTCCCCCAAGAGGGATGTTCTCACGGCCATCGACCGCTGGGTTCTGGACAAAGTCTTTGGATATGTGATCCTGGCCCTGGTTTTTTACGGCTTCTTCCATTTCATCTTCGGAATCGGGGGGCTCATCGAAGAGCCGCTGCTGAAATATTTTGAGCGTCTGAACCATCACCTCGAGAGTTTCTTCCCGGCGGGAAGTCTGACCCTCTTTTTAGTTCACGGGATCCTGCACGGAATCTCGGGGGGCATCGCCATCGTGCTCCCCTATCTGGTCCCCTTTCTCATCGGCTTGTCCCTTCTGGAAGACGTGGGCTACCTTCCGCGGGTGGCCTTCCTGATGGATACGTTCATGCACCGCATCGGCCTCCACGGAAAATCGATCATTCCTTTCATCCTGGGCTACGGGTGCAGCGTTCCGGCGGTCATGTCCACCCAGATCCTGGAGCTCCCCCAGCATCGCTTCATCGTCTCCGTCCTTTCCACCATGATCCCCTGCGCCGCGCGGATCACGATTATCTTCGGGCTAGTCGCCTTCTTCATCGGCCCCAACGCGGCCCTGGCCATCTTCGTCCTCAACCTTCTGATCGTGGCCGTCTTCGGCAGGGTGATGACCCATTTCTCGCCGGAGAGCAACCTCGGGTTTATCCTGGAGATGCCCGCTTACCAGTTTCCCGCGCTGGGGACCACCTTGAAGAAGTCCTGGTGTCGCATTCAGGAGTTTATCGTCATAGCCTGGCCTCTCTTAATCATCGGCAGCGTCGTGCTTTCCCTGATCGAGTACTGGAAGCTGGACCTTTTGATCAATTACCTACTGCTTCCCTTGACCCGCCTCCTCGACCTTCCCTTCGTGGTGGGAACCACGCTCCTCTTCGGGATCCTGCGGAAAGAGCTTTCCCTGATCATGCTCACCCAGGCCCTGGGAACCAGCCAGGTCTCCACGGTCATGAGCCAGACCCAGATCCTGGCCTTCACCATCTTCGTGACCTTCTACATCCCCTGCCTGGCCACCATTGGGGTCCTCTGGAAAGAAATCGGCAGGCGAGGGGCCCTCCTGGCCGTGCTCCTGACCCTGGGTACGGCCACCGTTTTAGGTCTATTGACCCGTCTGTTGGGGGGAATCTTCCTGAACTGAAAATGCGGAATGCGGAATGCGGAGTAAAGGCATTCCGGACCGTCCCGGCCCGCTGACCCGTCTGTTTAGGGGAATCTTTCTTAATTGAATATGCGGAATGCGGAATAAGGGAATCCCGGATTCTCCATTCATCGTAGGGGCGCACGGCGTGCGCCCGCTTCGCGGGGGTTAGGGAATGTAGAACGATGAAAGAACTCGTAATTCCGCACTCCGCATTCCGAATTCCGCATTTTTTAAAGGGGCGGGAACATGGCGTGCCAGGGGGTGGCCCGCTCGAAGGCGTAGGCCACACGCAATAGGACCGCTTCATCGTAATGGCGGCCGATGAGCTGCAGCCCCACCGGAAGGTTGTCGGCTGTGGACCCGCAGGGAAGGGATATGGCCGGCAGGCCGGTTAGGTTTCCGGGGCGGGTCATCCGCAACAAGGCGGCCCGGACATCCTCCTTGGTGCGCCCCCAGGCGATCTCCTTCTGACCGATGAGGGGCGGCAGGACCGGAAGGGTGGGGGCGGCCACCACATCGACGGACTCGAACACTTTCAGGAAAGCTTCCGTGTAGATCCTCCTCTTTTCCTGGGCCTGCAGGTACTCGACCGTCCGCTGGGTCCGGTTGGCCTCCATTCGTTCCCGAAGGTCCGCCCCGTAATCCCTGGCCCTCGACTGGAGCCACTTCCAGTGATAGGACAGGGCCTCGCCCACGGTGATGACCCCCACCAGGGGGGCTGCGTCCTTCATCCCCCTGAATTCCACTTCCCGCAGCTCCGCTCCCAGCTGGTACAGAATCGCGCAGGCAGTCAGCACGTATCCCCGGACATTCTTGTCCAGGCGGTCGAAAAAATATTGCTTGGGAATTCCAACCCGAATCCCTTTGACCCCCTGGCGCAAAGGCCGGGAGAACAGACGCCCCATCTGGGGCCAGTTGGTTGAACTGCGGCCGGCTGGTGAGGCAATCACTTCCAGCA
The DNA here is from genome assembly GCA_026388915.1 of Deltaproteobacteria bacterium. Classification (GTDB taxonomy): domain Bacteria; phylum Desulfobacterota; class SM23-61; order SM23-61; family SM23-61; genus SM23-61. Next base: position 2,103 of record JAPLIW010000726.1, on the reverse strand, counting down.
TCAAAGCCGCGTCTTCCACGCACCGGCAAATCGGCCCCACATGGTCCAGGCTGAAGGCCAGGGGGATGACCCCGTCGAGGGAGACAAGGCCCCGGGTGGGTTTCAATCCCACCACCCCGCAGGCCGCTGAAGGAATCCGGATCGATCCACCCGTGTCGGTTCCCAGAGAGGCGATTCCCAGAGCCGCACTCACGGCCGCCGCGCTTCCACCGCTGGAGCCGCCGGGGACCCTTTTCAGGTCCCAGGGATTGTGGACCGGCCCGTAATGGGGGTTGTTGCTGGTCACGCCGTAGGCGAACTCGTGAAGGTTGGTCTTTCCCAGAAGAACAGCCCCGGTTTCAAAGAGACGGTCTACCACGACGGCATTTTCGACGGGGACGAAGTTGCGCAGGATCTTTGACCCGGCGGTCGTGCGGATTCCCGCCGTGTAGAAGAGATCCTTCAGGGAAAGGGGGATTCCATGGAGGGGGCCGCGATATTTTCCCCTCAGGATCTCCTTTTCCGCCTGCCGGGCCTGTTTCCGGGCCAGGTCGGCGGTGACGGTCAGGAAGGCATTCAGGGCAGGCTGCAAACGTTGGATCCGCTCCAGAAAAAACTCGGTCAATTCCACCGGGGAAATCTGCTTCCTGCGGAGGAGGGGGGCGATCTTGGCTATGGTCAGGTTTTGATCATTCAAGAGATTCATGGCATCTCCTAAAGTAGGGGTAGTTCATGAATTGCCCCTGCATATTTTGGGCAAGGCGAATTGATTATAAAAAGCAGGGGCCGGGCTGTCAAACGAAAAAGTCTTGCCCCCCTTACCCTTCCAAAAATCAGGTAAATGTCCATAGCTTGAAGGCCTAGCCCGGCCCGGGGGCAAGGCCGTGCTTCTCGGCATGATGAGGCCCGGATTCTTTCATCGGTCCGGGCGGAAACCCCTCTAAATGCGGAATTTAGAGTGCGGAATGCGGAATAAGGACCACAAACCTATGCCGCTTCATTCCCAATTCCGAATTCCGCATTCCGAATTTGAAGCGCCGATCCTGCCTTCAAACCACGGCCTTGCCCCCGGGCCACAAGAAAGGCACCTCAAAACTGAGGCAAGACGAAAAGGCGGGTTGCAATGAATCGATACTTATGCTAGGAAATTAAAGAAAAAATATTCCCAAGAATGGAGGCTTTCCCATGGAACGAAAGAAAATCACCGTCCCGGACATCCTGCGAAGGAAGAAAGAAGGCCGGAAGATCACCAAGATCAATCTTCACGACTATCCCACCGCCGTCTTGGCCAGCCGGGCGGGAATCGATATGGTCATGATCGGAGATTCCATCGGGATGGTAGTCCTGGGGTACTCGAACACCATCCCGGTGACCATGGAAGAAATGATTCACCATGCCAAGCCAGTTGTCCGGGGATCGGGAAGCTGCCTGGTGGTCTGCGACATGCCCTTCATGTCCTACCAGACCAGCATCGAGGAAGCGGTCCGGAATGCGGGCCGGCTCATGAAGGAAACCGGGGTGGATTGCGTCAAGATGGAAGGGGGCGTGGAGATCAAAGAAAAGGTAAAAGCGATCGTGGAAGCGGGAATCCCGGTTATAGGCCACATCGGCCTCCTTCCGCAAAGGGTTTCCCTCGAAGGAAAGTATCGCGTCCAGGGTAAGGACGCGGCCTCGGCGAAAGAGATCCTGGAGGACGCCCTGGCCATTGAAAAAGCAGGGGCCTTCTGTATCGTCCTGGAGAGCGTGACCTCCGAGGCGGCTAAAATGATCACCGAACGGCTGAAGATCCCCACCCTGGGCGCGGGGTCGGGCCCTTACCTGGACGGCCAGTCCCTCAACCTCTATGACATTCTGGGCCTCTCCCTGGGCATCGTTCCCCGCTTTGCCAAGAAGTACCTCAACCTGGCGGAGGACGTGGTGCGGGTTCTCGGAGAGTTCAAGAAAGAGGTCGATGAAGGGAAGTTTCCCGCCGAGGAAAACTTCTTCCGCATGGACCCCAAAGAAGCGCAGAATCTGGCCGGCAAGAAAAAGAAAAAATAGAAGAGCGTAGGGACGGTTCGCGAACCGCCCCTACAAACTGCCGTCATAAACGATATGACCGCCAACGATGGTCATCAGCGCCTT
>JAPLIW010000687.1 GCA_026388915.1 Deltaproteobacteria bacterium | reverse complement strand
GAAGAGGGCGCAGGGAGGTTCGAAGGGCTGGCCCCTTCTTTCTATGGTGTTGGCCATGGAAGCCATGTAAATCCCCGCCTGGCTGGCTTCGATCTCGATCAGTTGATCCGCCACAATATGAGGTTTGAATCCGAGTCGGTCAGCTTTTTCCATGGCGGGCAGTAGCTTCCCGCTCTGCCAGTATCCGGGCATGAGGCCGAAGATGCGGTAGGACATCCTTTCAAAGTCCCTGGCTTTCACCGTTTCCTGATTTGGGTCCGCCTTCTCCAGATGCCTGCGCACCGCCTCCGGCACAGCCTCCCAGGCATCGTACCGCTTAAGGTTTACGATGGCCTCTTGAAAAGTCGTGCAGTCCGGAAGATTGTGGAGCCAGTAATTCTGGTGCATCCGCTGATCATACGTGCCGGGGTCTATGGATATAATGTGGATCATCTTTGCCGGATGGAAATAACTCGAGATCCGGCCTCCCTTCATCCGGTCCAGGTGGTTGCGGATGGGGTTCAGGTCCCGGGTAGGCATTCCCCGTTCGATCTGGGTGACCAGAGTGGTTTTGCGCAAGTCCCCAAGAGTCAACCCGGAGGCAGGCAGGGTCAAGAGAGAAGAAACCCCGTTGGCCACGCAGGTGAAGACCAGGTCTTGCTCGGTCAGGCCTTTCGCCAGCGCCAGAATTTTCTCGGATCCGCGGACACAGTCATCATCCGGCGCCGGGTGCCCTCCCAGAGTTACCCCGATTTTCTTGAGGATCACGGGATGGCCCTTCTTGTCGATCACGTGCCCGCCGGTTAGGCGGTCACCAAGGACCTCCTCTATTGCCCTGGCTACATTCTGGATGCCTTTTCCGGCCCCTACTACATAGATATTCCTGATTGTGGATAGATCATAGACCTCGTCGCCGGAGCGGGGGGACCCGGTGGGCTCGAACTCTTTGTTTCCAATAATCAGCTTTCCCTTCTCGACTCGAATGAGCTTTCGGGCGTTGTGGTAGGGGTTCGCCGCCTGCAGGCCCGCTTCCAGAATCTGCACCATCGCCTTCCGGCCCGCCAGGTTGCCCGTGGAAAGAAGGGTTCCCATGTTTTGAATTCGGGTTTCCATAAATAAGCAGAACTCCCCTTCCCATTGCGGATTTCGGATTGCGGATTTATGGTTTCGGGATTCGGTTTCCTATTTCCTGGTCTTGCCTTGAACCTGCAACCGGCAACCCGCAACGGGCAACATTATTATTTTTCTGCTTTTATCGCCCCCTGCCCCGCATATTTCGCCCGGCTTCCGAGCTCTTCCGCAATCCGGAGGAGGCGGTTGAACTTGACGATGTACTGCAGGTTGGGAGGGCCGGTCTTGATCTGCCCGGCACCGTCCAGAACGGAAAGGTCGCAAATGGCGGTGTCTTCGGTTTCGCCCGACCTGGAGCTGATCATCGCCCCGAATCCCGCTTTTTTGGCCAATCGGATGGCTTCCAGCGTCTCAGTCAGGGTTCCGATCTGGTTGGGCTTGATGAGCACGGCATTGGCCGCTTTCAGCTCGATCCCCTTCCGAATGCGGGCCGGATTGGTGGTGAAGAGGTCATCCCCGACCAGCTGGACTTTGTTTCCTATCCTCTTCGTCACCGCCTGCCAACCTTCCCAGTCTTCCTCGGCCAGGGGGTCTTCGATGCTCACGATGGGGTAAGCCGACACCCATTCC
>JAPLIW010000796.1 GCA_026388915.1 Deltaproteobacteria bacterium | reverse complement strand
ATCGTACCCCCGAGATAGGTATACATATTCCTGGCCGTAGTGCCGCGCAATACGTCCCCCGCGTCCAGGACCGCGGGCTTGACCACCTTTCCGCTATCGTCGATCTTGTACTCTTTCAGATGGCCCTGCCAGAAGGGGTCGCTCTGCAGGGGGATGAAGGAAGGTTCGTAGAGGTAATTTTGCGCCGTGATCCTCGCGCCCGATACCGAAGCCACGGTGAAGGAATACCGGGCTTCCTTGACGAAGTCCATGGTCCTCCGCAGCGCAGTGTTGAGGGCCGTCGCGTCCCCGGCGAGAAAGGCATATCCGGTAAGGTTCTTAAAACCCGGGTCATTGGGCGCCAGAGTGCAGCAATCGGGAGCGGGGCTATAGGAGCAGTCCGCATCGAGGTCGCTCCCGAGAGCGTCGCTCCCCCCGGGGTACCCAATCGCTGAAGGGTTGAAGTTAGTGCAGACTGCCTCTTCCTGGCAGGGATTGGACAGGAGCGAAATGGCGCTGGTGTCTCCAACCTGGGCCACGTCGGGGTTAAAGGTCCCCCCAAAGTAAGCCGCCCAATTCAAAGTATTGACCAGGGGTTTCGGCATTTCTCCCCCAAAACCAATGACGAAGACCTTATACCCGGCATCTTTCAATGCTTTGGCGGCGGCTAAGGCGGACCTCCTCCCTTTATAGGTGAATCCCCTGTTAACGTTGATGTCGGTATAATGGTTGGCGCCGCAGGCCAGGTTGTCACAGCCGTCGGTAATGAAGATGACGAATTTCTGGCGGCAAGCCGCGGCGGTATCCCCGGTTTTACTGGCATCCAGGTAACTCTTGGCTTCACTCAGCGCCCCGGCCAGAGGGGTCCGGTCGGCGTTATTCTCGATGTCGGCCGTCACCAGCTCATACATCGTTCTATAATAGCCATTCGATAGGCCTGGGTCGTTTAATTTCCAGAACCCCTGCCTCAGCACGTTACATCCGCCGGGGTAATCGGAATCCTCCGAGGCCGTGGTGAAAGTGTAGGTGCAATGGTCAAACTTCATGTACCCCAGCCTGACTCCCAGGCTGAGTTCGTCCTGTTTGTCGATTTTATTCTTATTATAGTTTTTGTCGTTCCCGCTCTTATCGTCATCCAGGAGCCCATAAATGGCCCTCTTGGCAATCACTTTCTTGCGGCAGTCTACCCTGCCGCTTGAACTTTTATAAAACGGGCCGGTGCAGGCGTCCGAGGCCGAATAGATGTACAAGTAGTTGTTGCCGCAATATTTGTTGTAAGATCCCGTGGGCGCGCCATAAAGCTTATCACCAGTGCAGTTACCCTTCCCATCTTTCGAGTTCGAGTACCCCGCATCCCCCGAGGGGGGCGACTCCATGCTTCCTGACAGGTCGAGGACGATCAGGGCGTCCGGCTCTACCTGGTTGGCAAAGATTTCCTCTTCATCTCCGTAACAAAGACCGGGGAAAACAGCCAAAAAGCCGAAGAGGAACGGGAATAAAGCCTTCATAATCCGATTCATGGTTCACCTTCCTTATCTGCGGATCGTGGGTGTATAAATGGGCCCGTAGCCGACTCCGGAGTCGATCTGAACCTCGCTTCGGCATGCGGTGTTGGTTCCGGTTACCCTTGCCGTATTTACCGTCCGGCCCCACTGATTATCGAACCCAGCGTACCAGATGGTCGCCGGGCCGCTGGTGGGATACCACCCGGTGGTCGAGCTGAGCCCAGTCGAGCCGGGCCCGATGGTGTATTGGTCATGCGGGTCTGCGGGCGTATCGGCGCTCGGGTCGAGTTTCTGGTTGGAAGCTGCCGAGGCAGAGGGGTCGTAGTTATTAAAATTCCTGGTCAGCCAGTGGAGGCCGGTCTCGGCGGCAGAAAAAGCCCTTTTTTCGCAAACCAACCGGCCGCTGATCCTGATATCCTGGGTGGAGACGGTAAAAACCAGGACCCCCACCGCGGTAAGAAGCCAGATGGCCATCAGGGCGGCCACCAGGGCAAAGCCCTTCTTTCCCGAAAGCAGCGGCTTTCGCTTCTTCTCGGGACCATGCCCGGCCCTCTCGTCGGTTTTCGATAGCCTCGCCCAATTCATGGTATTCCTCCGAGCCTTTCCTTAGAACCTAAATATTCTTATTCCGGGGAATGGGACCGGAACCAAAAAAGTCTTAGCGGTATGCATGGTTTCTCGGGACCACGCTCGTGATATAGGTCATTCTTCTTCTCGCCCGGGTGTTGGGGTCAACCTCCTCCGTATCCACGCTGAGACTGATGTCAATCCTCCGAATCAAGGGGATATCCCCGGGAAGTTTGGTTTCCAGGATTTCTGCGCCCGTGACGTCATAATACCGGAACAGGGGGATATCAGCCCCCTGGTCATACATTTTATTCTCGTTTGAATCATTTACCACCCTTACGCTCTTGGCGCTCCCCGCCAAATCTCCCAAAAAGGAGATTTCCTCTCCGCAGTTCACCCGGCGGGTGATCCGCTGGTTTTTCATATCATAGGTATAGGTTATGATTTCATTCTCATCCACTGGGCTGCCCATTTGAAATATCTGAGAATTTCCATCCAGGTCCATTTCGATGCTGAGGGAATTGGACGTGGCCAACTGAATTCCACGGCAGTCCTGGTTGGGCGCAAGATTGGTACAATTAATCGGCTCGCGCCAGAGGGTGGGGTTAAACGTGGGATTATACGAGGCCATCGTGATCTCCAGGGCCATGGCCTCGAGAATCGCCCGAACGTCCTGCTGGGCCACGACCTTGCTTTGCACGCCCGTGGTAGACCTCTGCGCGGTGGTCACGGCAAAATAGACGGTGGCCAGCAGCAAGAGGCTGATGAAAAGGGCGAAGAGGATCTCGATCAGGGTGAATCCTTTTTTCCGGGATAAATGTTGGGTATTCATAGCGGTGGCCACATTAAGGAGAGTTGACGCCCGACCACGATGGTTTCCGTGATGCCATTGGTATTGCCGGGCCAGTTGACGTTAACCGTTACCCTCCAGGAACCGGGCTGGGCGGGGGCTAAATCGGTTATGGCGGTTAGGACGGTGAAGGTTACATCCCCGAGTTGCTGTGTTGCCTGCCCGCTGGGAATCACATAACGGGGCGGATAAACTTGGGGATTTTTGGTCGCACAGGGATTCCCGTTGCCTTCATTCATGATCAAGATTCGATTGACTTCCAGCTCCTGGTGCAGTATTCCCCCCGCTCTCCCCAGGAAATCCGATCGGTTGGAGGTCCTCCAGGCGGCCGGCTGCAAAGACATGAGGGCGAGCATCCCTATGACGATCAGAAAAAGGGCGACAAGGACCTCAACCAGGCTCATGCCTTTAGTGCATCTCAAAGGTGACATTTGCCCTCCCCGTAGAGTTGATGTCTATGGTAGCCGTTGATGCGCGGTTGTTTTTCAGAACAACTTTTCCCTGCTGCTGGGTCGTTCCCCGGGGCAGAATTTCAACCATAGGGATGTTGATGCTGTCAATCGTGATTCCGCCCCCATAGTCGGCCAGG
>JAPLIW010000267.1 GCA_026388915.1 Deltaproteobacteria bacterium | reverse complement strand
ACCTGCTCCACCTGACACAAGGGGCCGGATGTGCCGGCGTACAAAGTTTACGAGGTCAGCAAGCACGGGACCCTTTTCTCTTCCCATCAGAAGAGCTGGGACTTCAACAAGGTCCCCTGGACCGCGGGCAAGGATTACACCGCCCCCACCTGCGCGGCCTGCCATGTCAGCCTGGTGGTCAGTGAGGGCGGAGACGTGATCACCGAGATGAGCCACAAGATGAGCGACCGCCTCCCCTGGAGGCTCATGGGACTCATCTATGCCCATCCCTACCCCAAGTCCCCCGACACCTCGATCATCAGGAACAAGGCCGGCCTTCCCCTGCCCACCGAGCTCACCGGGGAGCCCGCGGCCCAGTACCTGATCGACTCCAAGGAAATGGAAAAGAGGCTGAAGACCTTCCAGAATATCTGTCTGACCTGCCACAGCTCGGAGTGGACCGAGAATCACTTCAAGCGGCTGGAGAACACCATCCGAACCACCAACGAAATGACCCTCACGGCAACGAAGATCGTTTCCACGGCCTGGGAAAAAGGGGTGGCCAAAGGCCTGGCCCAGAAGGACAGTCCCTTCAATGAGTACATCGAGAAGAAGTGGGTGGAGCAGTGGCTCTTCTATGCCAACTCCACCCGCTTCGCCTCAGCCATGGCGGGGGCGGACTACGGGGTCTTTGCCGAGGGGCGATGGTATATGTCCCGGAACATCCAGGAGATGCTGGATCATTTGCATCTTCTTCTGAGACAGAAAAAGTAGAGGCGACCGGCGGCTTGGCTGAGCCTTCGACCCGAGCTCTGGCCGAGGGGCTCGCCGAAGTCCGGTCTCCCTGACAGAGCAGAACTAGATAAAGTCTTGGCTAGAAAACCTGAATCCTGAATCCTGAAACCCGAAACTCGAAATTCTTTTTAAAGCTCCGGAGCACCAGAAGGAATTACGCAGACAAAAACGAAGGGTTCTTCCCCGGTATTCCTGAGCTGATGCTCTTCGTTCCCCGGGATGAAAACCACGCTTCCGGTTGAAAGGGGAATCCATTTCCCTTCCCGCAGAATCGCCCCCTTCCCGGAATGAACGAAAACTTCATGCTCCCACTCGTGGGCGTGCTTGCCGGTTATTCCCCCCTTGGCGATTTCAAAAACCCGCATGCAGAATTTCTTCGCTCCGTCCGCCTGCCCGATGACCACCCGTCCGGTCGCCCCCTTGGCCTGCTCACTGGGATATTTCTTTGCTTCCGTCTCGGAATAATGGATGATTTTCATTTTTCCCTCGCCGGACATATTTAACCCAGATTCATTTTATCTTAGGCAACCGGGTCTCGAAAATCAACCCTCTCGTAGGCCCCCGCTGCTTATCTTTCATGGATACCTTCTAGGCTCACAGGGACCATAAACATACCATAAACATTCCTTTCTCTTGATAATTTTTCGCCGCCTTGATAGACTGCATAATTAAAGAGAGTACGGGAAAGATGCGCGCGAAGAATTTCCTATTTTTGTTCCTTTTATCCTTCCTCCTGACGGCCTGGGCGGGGTGTGCCACCCAGTCGGAGGTCCGGCGGAAGCAATCTCAGGCCGTGGACATGGAGAACAAGGGGAACGACTTTTTTCAGCAGGGCCAGTACCTGAGGGCCCTGGGTTATTACCAGCGGGCCCTGCAGGGGTACGAATCCATCGACCACCGGGAAGGGGTGGCCAAAAGCCTCACCCAAATGGGTTCGGCCTTTCAAGCCATGGGCCGGACTCCCACGGCCCTCGAATATTACCAGCGTTCGCTGGCCATCCACTCCGACCTGGGCAACGATGCGGGGATGTCCCTCAACCTGAATAATATCGGAACCGCCACCCTCGCTTTGAGAAAACCGCAGGCCGCCCTGGAATTCTTCCAGAAATCCCTGGCCATGGAGGAAAAGCGGGGGGAAATAAAGGGGCAGGCCGTCCGGTGGAACAACATCGGCCTGGCCTACCGTGGCCTGGGCCAGAACGACCGGGCCATGGAAGGTTACCTTCGAGCGAAGGTTTTGAACGAAAAGGCGGAGAATCTTGCGGGGATTGCGGACAACCTGAACAACATGGGAGCGATTTACGAGTCCCGGAAAGACTGGCCCCGGGCCCTGGAAGCCTACCGGGGGGCCCTGGAAATGGACAAAAAAAGGGAGAACTCCCTGGGGATCTCCACCGACCTGGCCAACCTGGGAAAGCTGTATGAAACCATGGGAGAGAAGGAAAAAGCCCTGGATCATTACCTGCGCGCCTGGAGGATTAACGAATCCCTCGGCCTGAAAGAGCGCATTCTTTACGACCTCGAAAAAATCGCCTCCCTTTACGATGCCCTGGGAAAACCCGAAGAAGCGGAGAAATTCCGGAAGAGATCCCAGGAGCTGACCTCTTCTCCCAAATAAAAAGCCTAACCGCAGAGGTCGCAGAGCACACAGCGCTGCAGAGCCGCAACCAAAAGGAATCACCCCCTCCCTCCCCTCCCCCCTCGAGGGGGAGGGTTAGGGTGGGGGGGATGCTTTTTGCTTAACAAAATTTAAAGAGTTTGCACGTAAGTAGTACAGAGGTAAAAACGGCCAAAAGCTCAAGGCCAGGGTGGAAGGAAAAAGGGGGTCCTCGTTCGGACGCTTCCCCAAAGGCCAAAACTCCCAAGGAGCTCTCATAAAAGGATCTCTGCGCGCTCTGCTTCCTCTTCGTTCA
>JAPLIW010000150.1 GCA_026388915.1 Deltaproteobacteria bacterium | reverse complement strand
TTCGACGATTTCTTTCGCCGAAACCGTCGGCAGAAGGACCAGCGGGGCGATTTCTTTGGGACGGGTTTTTTCCATAATCTGATCTTCTCGAGTTCAGAATCAACCGGTGATAATAAATCAATCCGCCAGATTCTGTCCTGGTCCGGCTGGACCAGAGTGTCTTAACCCCAAAAATCCATGATTTTTAACAGTTATCGTCAATTCCGGCGAAAACTTTAATGATCAGAAAAGGTTAACTTAGGGCTAGTCAATGCCCCGGTCCGTTCGGGGGAAAACATTGAATGAGATTCTTAAGGTAAATCGGAAGGTTAAACTTCTTCTTCGGGCGGTTCACGGTTTTCCAAGCCTCCGGCTCTGCTGGAGGTCGTGACTGTGCTTTTCCCTTCCTTTTCATGAACCTCGCTTGATTTTTTAGGCATCAAAATCATTAGGTGATTGATGCTTATTACCATCCATTCACCAGAATCCTCCTGATTTGTGGCCAAACAGATAGGGGTTTAAAAGGGGGAAAGGAACATGAAAACCATAATTTTGCTTTTTATCGGGATTTTGGTATCCATGGGGTTGATCGCTTTTGGATGCCAAAAAACGGATCTTGCCAAGGAGGGGAAAAACGCCATGGCGGCCAAGACCACGGAATCACAAAATTTGAAAATCGCCACCTTTGCCGGGGGGTGCTTCTGGTGCAGTGAGTCTGATTTTGAAAAAATCCCCGGCGTGGTGAAAGTCATATCCGGCTATACCGGGGGGGATAAGGAAAACCCCACCTATGAAGAGGTAACTTCGGGGAAAACAGGGCATGTGGAGGCCATCCAGGTTTACTATGACCCGGAAAAAGTATCCTATGAAATGCTTCTCGGCGTGTTGTGGCGGCACATCGACCCCACCGACGGCAGCGGGCAGTTCGTTGACCGGGGGTCGCAGTATGTGAGCGTCATTTTTTACCACGACGAAGAGCAGAAGAAACTGGCCGAAAAATCCAGGGAAGAGCTGGGCAAATCCGGGAAGTTTGCCAAGCCCATTGTGACCCGGATTGTCCCATTCACCAAATTCTACGAGGCGGAGGATTACCATCAGGATTATTACAAGAAGAACCCCTTGCGGTACAGCTACTACCGTCACGGCTCCGGGCGCGACCCGTTCATTGAAAAGGTCTGGGGAAAGGAAGGGAAGAAGGAGCAGGCGGCGGTTAAAGGCTCTGACGCGAAACCCGACGATGCCGGGCTGCGGAAGAAATTAACTCCCCTGCAATATGAAGTAACCCAGCACGAGGGGACGGAACCTCCCTTCCAGAATGAGTACTGGAGCAACAAACGGGAAGGAATCTACGTGGATATCGTCTCCGGGGAACCGCTCTTCAGCTCCCGAGACAAATATGATTCGGGGACCGGGTGGCCCAGCTTCATCCGGCCGCTGGAACCCGGGAACCTGAAAGAGCATGATGATCACAAGCTGTTTATGAAGCGAACGGAGGTGCGGAGCAAGCAGGGAAACTCTCACCTGGGCCACGTGTTCCCGGATGGGCCCCCTCCGACCGGCCTTCGCTACTGCATGAATTCGGCGGCGCTGCGCTTCATCCCCAAAGAGGACCTGGAAAAGGAGGGGTACGGTCAATACTTAAAGCTCTTTGCGGAAAAGAAATAGCTTCACCCTTTTTTTCTCTGCGTTCTCTGCGGAATCGAGTGAAGCGGGCGAGAGAAAAAAGCCGTTGTCTATGGCAGAGGGGCAGAGGACACAGAGAAAAGGCGGATTTATGGTTTTGATACTAAAAAGGTTGTTGTTTTTCCCTCTGTGAGCTCTGCGTCTCTAGCGAAGCGGGCGAGAGAAAGTCTTGGTCTTTAAAGCCTCAGCTCCAGGAAAACGGCCCCGGGGATGGGATTGTGGCAATAGGAAGGAATGGGTTCGAAACCCAGTGATCCATAAAGCGCCCGGGCCTCTTTCATGGATGGAACCGTATCCAGACGCATGCGGGTATAGCCCTTCTTTTTCGCTTCTTGAATCACGGCTTGGGCCAGAGACTTGCCGATTCCCAGGTGGCGGAAGGACGGCCTCACAAAAAGCCGTTTCATCTCGCAGATATCCCGCCCGATTTTTCTCAGGGCCACACACCCGGCGACCTGATCCCGGTGTAGGGCCAGGAGGAGACAGCCTTCGGGCGGGGCATAGCCCCCCGGAAGGCCGGCCAATTCCTCTGCAAAATTCTGAAAATCGAGGGCGAAATCCAGGGTAGCAGCGTATTCCTCGAAGAGGATCTTGGCCTCGCGGAGATCTTTTTTTGCACGGGCAGGAACAACGGAAACCATAACCCAGGATTTGAAAATTCTGCCGACTCGGAATCAGGGTTCAGCGTTTGTAGTATCCCCACTCTACCATCCGCCCGTAGGCGTGTTGGGCGAATTTCCCCTCCTGCACGACCTGGAGGTAGCGGTGGTATTCCTTGGCCGCCTCCTCCTTGTTCCCCATTCCTTCCTTTGAGAATCCCTTGAAGAAGACGGTGGTGGGGTTGCCGGGCAGGACTTTTTCATAGGAGCTGAAATCCTGGTAGGCCCCGGCGAAGTTCCGGGTCTGGAGCTTGGCAAATCCGCTCAGGTAGTAGGCCTGGGCTTCCTGCGGATAAACGGACTTGGCCGCTTCCGAGTAGCGGAGGCCCTCGGCGGGTTTCTTCTGGACGATCTGGCAGGTGGCCATCAGGACCAGGCCGACATAGTCATTGGGGGTCTGCTTCAGGGCGTTCTGGAAATGGGCCTCCGCCTCCCCCATTTTCTGGCCGTTCATCGCCTGTTCCCCCTTTTGCAGCTCCTCGATGGTGCCCTTCATGGCGCGGAGCCTGGCCGTATGATCCATGTACCTTTCCCGGTTCAGGGGGAGGTTCTGGGCGGAAGCATATTTCGTCTGAGAATTTTTCACCGCGCTCTGGTAACGTTCATCGCTCATGGGGTGGGTGGCAAACATGAGCTCAATGGTGCTGGGTTTGGATTTGGAGAGGCTTTGGAGCATCTCCATCAAACCCACCATCCCCTTCGGGCCATAGCCGGCCTTGACCATGTATTCCATACCCAGGGCATCCGCCTCCCGTTCATTGTCCCGGCTGTAAGAGGCCAACAGAGCCCCGGCCCCGATGCTTCCCACAGCGCCCGCCAGCTGCCCCAGCCCCCCGGCTACGGCGCCGGCCACCACGGAAAAGCCGCCCACAATCGTGTTGGTCACCTTCCCTTTGGACATCTGCTGCGCCGTATGCCGGGCGTTCACGTGTCCCAGCTCATGGCCCAGGAGGGCTGCCAGTTCCGCTTCATCATCCAGGGAGAGAAGAATTCCCCGGGTACAGGCAATGCTGCCCCCGGGAAAGGCATAAGCATTCACGTAGTTGGCATTGACCACCCTAAAGGAATAGGGCATCTGGCTACGGTGCGTTCGGGCCGCCAGGCTCTGCCCAACTTGCTGGACATAATTGTTGAGGCCTTGGTCCTGGATCTGCCCGTAATCCGCCGAAAACTGAAAAGGGGCGTTCTGCCGGTCGATCTGGATTTCTTCTTCTTCGGAAACCAGCATCAACTGGGTTCTTCCGGTAACCGGGCTGGTGGCGCAGCTGACCGCCGCCCCGGCGGCGGACATGGACAGGAGCCATAAAAAATGCCGGCGGCTGAACGAAGGAAGTTCTCTCTCCCAGAAGGAAAATTCGTTCATACATCCTCCTCCCGTAATGTTCGTTCCAGGAATCTTCTATTTTTACCACAAGACGGCGGATAAAAAAAGAAGATCTCCGGTTTTCTTTCTCCTTGATCGCCGGCGATGAAAAGGATAAATTGAATGAACTGGAAGATCAAAGAGCCCTTCGCTCTTCATCTATCTTCCCCATATCCATCCCGCAGGAGGAGTTCCATGAAGAAGATTCTCCCTTCTCTGTTCACCCTCATGGTGGCTTTGCTGAGTTACAGCATCGCCTCGGCCGCCCCCAAGGACACGGTGTTTATCGCCCAGGGGGTGGACCCCGGGACGTTGGACCCGCAGAACCACTATGAAACGCCGGCTTTCAACGTGCTGCTGAATATCTACGAAACCTTGCTCCTCCGGAATAACGAGATGAAGCTCACTCCCCTTTTGGCAACCTCCTGGAAGCTGATCAACAATACCACCTGGGAATTCACCCTGCGCAAGGGGGTTAAATTCCATAATGGGGAAGACTTCAACGCTGCCGCGGCAAAATTCAGTCTGGAGCGGATCGCCGACGGGAAAAATAAGCTCAAACAGACCACGCTCGTGGGAATCATCGATCGGGTAGAAATCATAGACAACTACACGATCCGGGTGATTACGACCAAACCATACCCCTACCTGGACGCCCAACTCGCCCACCTCGGCGCGATGATGCCCCCCCAGTACACTCGGGATAAAGGGCCTTCCCATATCGCCCTCCATCCCATCGGGACAGGGCCCTACAAGTTAGCCCGATGGGTCAAGGACGATCAACTGACCCTCGAGGCCAATGACCGTTACTGGGGCGGGGCACCCAGGATCAAAAAAGCGATCTTACGGCCCATTCCCGAGGCCACCACCCGGGTGGCAGCCCTTCAGACTCAGGAAGCGGACATCATCGTGAATATTCCCCCCCATCTGGCCCGCCTCATGGATTGGAAAGGCCGTTCTTCCGTGGCCAAGGTTCCCAGCTCCCGGGTCATCTTCATGGCTTTCGATACCACCCAGGGAGGACCGGTGGCCGATAAGAAAGTCCGCCAGGCCATCGCCCAGGCCATTGATGTGGATAAAATTCTCAAAAATGTCCTCGAGGGAAACGCCATCCGCTTAGGAACCCCGTTCACCAAGTATCATTTCGGGTATGACCCGGCGATTCGGCCTAATCCTTTTAATCCGGAAATGGCCAAGAAGCTCCTGGCCGAGGCGGGCGCCCAGGGATTTGAGCTGACCCTCAATTCTCCCAACGGACGATACTTGAACGACAAGGAGGTCTCGGAGGCAGCGGTTGGAGATCTGCGCAAGGTCGGGATCAATGCCCGAGTCAAGATCCACGAGTGGGGGACCTACATGAATATGACCTACGCCCATAAAGCGGGGCCTTCCTACCTCCTGGGGTGGGGGGGCGCGACTTTCGATGCGGATGCGACGCTATTCCCCATGATGCGGACCGGACAAGTTCTTTCCCATTATTCCAACCCCAAGCTGGATGCCATGATTGAAGAAGGTCGCTCGATCATGGACAAAGCCAAACGCCAGAAGATCTATTCGGAAGCAGCCAAGCTGGTCAAAGAGGAAGTCCCCTGGGCTTTCGCTTATCAGCAGATAGATATCTACGGGGTGAGTGCGAGACTGAACTGGAAACCACGCGCCGATGAGAAGCTGTTCGTGGTTGATATGTCTTTCAAAAAATAACGGTCCAGGCGCAAGGAGAATTCGGCAAAATGAAGAACCGGAAAGTGAAGTGGGTCAGAATGGCCCTGGCCGGGATGGGGATTTTCCTTTTCATGATTCTGCCCACTGCCTCATCCGGTAAGGACCTTCCCAAGATTGCGGTGTGGGACCTTGTGGCCAGGGATGTGAAGGCGAGCTATGCGCAGGGATTGACCTCCATCCTGGCAAGTGAGATTGCCAAGTCAAAAAAATATGAAGTCTATAGCCAGGAGAACGTCCGAACCTTGGCGGGGTGGACCGAAGAAAGAATGAAACTAGGATGTACAAGCACCCAATGCCTCACCGCTCTGGGGCAAATGGATGTTGCCAAACTGATTTCCGGGAGCGTGGGGAAAATCGGGAATCGGTACTCAGTTTCCTTGAGTTTATTTGATACCCAAAATGCTCGGGCGGAGAATATGATTTCGGAATTCTGCCGTTCGGAGGACGAGCTTATCGATCTGGTGCAGGTGGCCGCAAGGAAATTACTCGGAGAGCCAGTGGCGGCATCCGCCGGTGAGCAAGAACCGCGCGAAAGAACGATCCCGAAGACTAGCGGGGAAAAGAATAGGGTTGATGGAGAAAGATTCCTTGCCGACAAGAAATTAACCCCCGAGGAGATGAAAAAAGTGGCCGAGACGACCGCCGTGATCGAAACCAAGTTAGGCGACATCGAACTCAAATTCTTCCCCGACGTGGCCCCCAACCACGTGAAGAACTTTATCGACCTGGCCAAAAAGGGCTTCTACGACGGGACCCTCTTCCACCGGGTGATCCCGGGGTTCATGATCCAGGGAGGGGACCCCAACACCAAGAACCCCGACCGATCCAAGCACGGGACGGGCGGGCCCGGCTACACCGTGAAGGCGGAGTTCAGCGACAAGCCCCATAAAAAAGGGACTCTTTCCATGGCCCGGGCGGCGGATCCCAACAGCGCCGGGTCCCAGTTCTTTATCTGCGTGGCTCCCGCGTCCTTTCTGGACAAGCAGTACACGGTCTTCGGCGAGGTGGTCTCGGGAATGGATGTGGCCGATAAAATCGTCAGCCAGCCGAGGGATAAAAAAGACAATCCCAACGACCGGATCGAGATGAAGATTAGAATAGTGGAAAAACAATGATTGTGTCAGTGTCAGTGTGAGGGTCAGTAAAGGAAATCGGGAAGAGAATTAGCTTTTTTGCCGAACCTGAAACTCACGCTGGCACGAAACACTTACCCTCTTATTTTTTCCCCTTGGCCATTTCCATGGCCCGCAGTTCCTTCCGCAGGATCTTTCCGACCATGCTTTTGGGCAGGTCCCCGACAAACTCCACCATCCGCGGCACCTTGTACCTGGCCAGCTTCTCCCCGCAGAACTTGATGACTTCTTCTTGGGTCAGGGTCTGGCCCGGTTTCAGGACCACGAAGGCCTTGATGGTCTCTCCCCGGTAAGGATCCGGAATTCCCACGGCGCACGCTTCGAGGATCTTGGGATGCTCGAAGAGGACCTCGTCGATCTCCCGCGGGTAGATGTTGTAACCGCCGGCGATCACCATGTCCTTCTTCCGGTCCACGATGTAGAAATACCCTTCCGCGTCCATCGTTCCGATATCGCCGGTATAGAGCCATCCGTCCCGGATGGCCGTGGCCGTCTCCTCCGGCATCTTGTAATACCCGCTGGTGACCTGGGGTCCTTTGACCAAGACCTCCCCCGGTTCGCCCACGGGCATCTCCTTGGTTCCATCCACCAGGTCCACGATCTTAATATCCGTATCGGAAACCGGAAGGCCGATGGAGCCGACCTTGGTCTTTCCCCCGTACGGGTTGGTGGTCACCACCGGGCTGGTCTCGGAGAGCCCGTACCCTTCGCAGATCTGCGATCCGGTCTTGGCTTCGAAATCCTTGATCACTTCCACCGGCAGGGGCGCGGCCCCGGAGAAACACCCCTTGATGGAAGTCAGGTTATACTTGGAAGCCTCCGGATGGTTGAGCACCCCCACGTACATGGTGGGCACGGCCGGGAAGAAATTGACCTTGTATTTATGGATGGCCTCCAGGATCGCCTGCGGCTCCGGACGGGGGATAAGAACATCCGTCCATCCCATCCATACGCAGATGTCCATGCAGCAGGTCAGCCCGAAGGAATGAAAGATGGGGAGGACCCCCAGATGGGTGATCTCCCCTTTGTTGAACCCCGGAAACCAGGCCACGATCTGCTGCACATTCTTGGAAAGGTTGGCGTGGGACAGCATGACTCCTTTGCTGACCCCGGTCGTTCCGCCGGTGTACTGCAGGCTGGCCAGCCCGTCGAAATCGATGGGAATCTTCGGGTCCGTGGCCGGGTATTTCTTCAGGATATCCATCCATTCGTGGACGTTTGGAGTCGGGGGAATGTTCCGGTGCTTGTCCTTGGCCACGATGGGCAGGAGCTGTTTCTTGGGAAATTTGAGGTGATCCCGGATGTGCGCGACGACCAGGTTTTTGATCTTGGTTTTCGGCCGCAGGGCGATCATCCTCGGGCAGATGAGGTCGATGGCCACCAGAAAGGTCGATTCGGAATTGTTGAACTGGTACTCCAGCTCCACATCCGTGTACAGGGGGTTGTTCATCACCACCACGGCCCCCGCCCTCCAGGCGCCGTAAACCGCGGCCACCAGCTGGGGCATGTTGGGCATGAGCATGGCCACCTTGTCCCCGGGCTTCACCCCCATATCGATCAGCGCATGGGCGAAGCGGTTCGCCATGTCATCCAGCTGCCGGTAGGAGATCTTCGAGTCGATGAAAACGAGCGCGGTTTTGTCGGGAAGTTCCCGGGCCGTGCGGGCCAGAGCAAGGGGCATGGGTGTCCGTTCATACTCCACCTGCCGGGGGATGCCTTTGGCATACGACTTATACCAAGGTTTTTCCATTCAGATCCTCCTTAAAGAAATTGCTTTTTTTAAATCCCAGCGCGGCAGAGCCGCAACCAAAAGGAATCACCCCCTCCCTCCCCTCCCCCCTCGAGGGGGAGGGTTAGGGTGGGGGGGCCGGGCAGGGGGAAAAGGCATTTTCGACGAATTCGGTGGTTCCCCGATTTCCCGCCCCTAAGCAATCCTTATAGAACAAAGGAAAAGAAATTATCAAGAGAAAAATGCCCCCCCGGGTCATAAAAATGACTTTTGGGGGGCCTCCGGTTTTTCCGGGAAAGGCAAAGAATTCTATTGCCCCCGGGGAAGATTTCTATTAGAATTCTGAGAGCCCGACGGCAGGGGACGGGAAAGGGGGATTTTCTTCGCTTGGCGGTTGGATGCGGGGTTCCCCGGAAGCCGGAGGGATGATTCCGGGCAAAATCTTATTTCTTGTGAAATTGCCCGATTGAAAACAGGGAAAGGGCTATGAAGATAAACACTCTCTACTATTTAAAGAACCTGATCACCGATATTCATGTCGCCTCCGTAACTCCCACTTCCCGGTTCGGGGTGGAAAAGGTTTTGGAAAAGATTGACTTCCAAAAAAATAAAGTGATTCTCGAATACGGACCAGGAACGGGTAATTTCACCGAGCCTCTTTTGAAGAACATGACCGAGAATTCCAAGCTGATCGCCATCGAGAAGAACTCGGACTTCTGCAGGGTCCTGCAAAGGAGCATCCAGGACCCCCGGCTGTTTCTTTTTGAGGATTCCGCCGAAAATGTCCTGGATATCCTGAAGTCCTGCAACGGGGCCGGGGATTTGAAGGCCGACTGCATCATCTCCGGGATTCCCTTCTCCCTTCTACCCAAGAAGCGGAAGATGGCCATCCTAAAAAATACCCATGCCGCCCTGAAAAAAGGGGGTAAGTTTCTTGCCTACCAGGCTTTCTTCCAGTTTCCCGACATCCTGAAGATTCCCCTGGAGGAGCTGTTCGGGGACGTCCAGGCTCAGTACTATATGTTCTCCCTTCCTCCCCTTCTCATTCTGGAGGCCGTTAAGAAGGATTAAACCGAAACGGCGACATCCGACTCGCCGGCCCGGCTAGTGCTATAAATATCTCCGGGAATCTTTGGGGGGGCGGCTTTTTCTTCCAGGACCCGAAAGGAGAGAAACGGCGTGGCTCATCCCGGGGAAAGAGGAATGCCGGATCCCTTCATCATCGAGGCCAGTGAGAGCGAAGTCCGGAAGGAAAAGGAAAAGGCCCGCGTCCTGCGCAAGACGCGCTGGTGGCAGCAGCGCCTGGCCCGGGGGATCTGCCACTACTGCGGGCAAAAATTCCCTCCGCCCCAGCTGACCATGGATCACATCGTCCCGCTCATCCGGGGGGGCAAGACGACCCGCGGTAACGTGGTTCCTTCCTGCAAGGAATGCAATAGCAAGAAAAAGTATTTCCTCCCTATAGAGTGGGAGGAGTATCTTCAGAACACGGTCAAAAAAAGTTCGGAGTCATGAGTTCGGAGTTCGGAGTAAAAGATTCTTTCCCCTCAGGATTTGCCGTTTTTCACTCCGAACTCTGAACTCCGAACTCCGAACTTGCAGGGCCTGAGGTTTCTCCATGAAAATCTTCATCATCGTCGGCATGCCTGCTTCCGGAAAGAACATCGCCCGCCAGTACACGGAATCGAGGGGTCTTCCCTATTTCGCCACCGGAGACCTCGTCCGCCGGGAGGTTTCCCGCCGGGGGCTTGAGCCCAACGCGGAAAATATGGGCCGTATTTCCACCGAGCTCCGGGGAAAGGACGGCCAGGGGGTAACCCGGCTGGCCCTTTCTGCCGCTTTGGAAGCGCTAAGCCCGGTCGTTTTCCTGGAGGGGATGCGTTCCTGGCCGGAAATCGAATTGATTCGCCGGCAGGCTGACGCTGTCGTGGTGGCTTTTCTCGCCCCCCGCGAGACGCGCCTCCGGCGAATTATATCCCGGGGACGACCGGATGATTCTCCGGAGCACTTTCAGGAGAGGGATTTCCGGGAGATCGATTACGGAGCGGCCGTGCCCGTCGCCCTGGCCGATGAGTACATCCTGAACAGGGGAGGGATGGAAGAGGCGCTTCGGGCGCTGGATGAAATTGTGAAAAGACGGACTACCGGGGGGGAACCTTTGGCCTGCGGGGGACCCGTCGTCTAAAGGCTTAAGGAATCTTCGACAGCTTCGTGCCTTGGACAAACTCCTGAATTTCGGAGAAATACCGCTTCAAATCAACGAACATGATGGTGTT
Organism: Deltaproteobacteria bacterium; assembly: GCA_026388915.1. Lineage (GTDB taxonomy): Bacteria > Desulfobacterota > SM23-61 > SM23-61 > SM23-61 > SM23-61. The sequence goes on along the minus strand of JAPLIW010000150.1, from coordinate 845 downwards.
GTGATCGGCGTTGGGAATGATGACCAGGTTCTTCTTCGAGGAATTCAAATGATGGTATAAATCCTTCGCCTCCTGCAAAGGCACCAGCATGTCGAGCTCCCCGTGGAGGATCAGGGCGGGCACGGCAATCTGCCGGATCATGGCCAGCCGCTCCTCTTCGATGGGGTCCAGATTCAGACCCCTCGCAGGAAGGTTCAGATGCTTGATGAGGCGGGTGACGCTGGCAAAACCGCTTTCGACGATCACCCCTTTCATTTCCTCCGGATAATGGTAGGCCAGGTCAACGGCGGAAAGACTCCCCATCGACCTTCCCATCACCCAGAGACTCTCCTCCAGACCTTTTCGGGATAATTCCTCCCGGACGGCCTTAAAAACAAGGTGTCCGTCGTGGATCAGATGGGTAAACCCGGGAGAACCTCCGCTGGCTCCGTAGCCCCGGTAGTCGGCCACGACCAGGTTGATCTCCTTCTGATGATAGAAGGGAGCGATCTCGTCATAGTCACTGGCCACTTCCCCGTTTCCGTGGAAGAAGAGGATCCAGGGCCAGCCCGGATGGCCGGCATAAAACCGGCAGGCTATAGAAATCCCTTTTTCCACCGGCACCAGAAGGTCAAAAGCCCCCTCTGGGCAGGGAGTCGTATCCCCCCGGGGGTAGAAAAGAAAAGATAATAGAGGAGACCGGTCAATCTGGGAATAGTCGGCCATGGACTTTCCTTTAATCAAGTTTCGGCATTTAGCGCCTCCTTCTGACCAACATGTGGGTAAGAAGGAAATATTCACTTTGCGAGATCGGGGTAAGGGCGGTTCGCGAACCGCCCCTACGGATGCTGGCTGCAGGGCCACTT
>JAPLIW010000293.1 GCA_026388915.1 Deltaproteobacteria bacterium | reverse complement strand
CCTCACGCCCGAAATTTATACCGGGGATTTTACGCCTAAAAGGTTCGCATAATAAGGGATGGTCTTCCTTAAACCTTCCACGAGTTGAGTCTTCGGCTCCCAATTGAGGTTCTGTCTGGCAGGGGTGGGATCAGCCTTGGTTCGCAGGGGGACTTCGCCGGTCCGCAAGGGAAGGTGCTCAATTTTTGACCGGCTGCGGGTGAGTTCCAGGATGGACTCCACCACTTTTATTACCGGAGTGGAGATCCCCGTCCCGATATCCAGTACCTGCCCCACGGCCGACTCACAGGGGGCTTTCAGGCAAGCCTCCACCACATCGTCAATATAAATGAAGTCGGAAGATTGCTCCCCATCTCCAAACACGATAATGGGCTCATTCTTCAGGGCGGCCATGATGCTGGAGGCCACCAGTTTTCTTCCCTCGTGGGACCGCATGGGATTGGGGTTTAAGATGGCGCGCTCCCGGGGGCCATAGCAGTTCTGGATGTTGAGGCCGACGGTCGGGAGGTCGTACACGTGGTGGTACATCTGGGTGAAAAGAGTCTGGGCGGTTTTGCTGATGATGTAGGGCGTCAACCAGACCGCCAGGGGCGGTCGGGGGGGATGGATGAAGTATTTCACTCCGGCCTTCAGGGAAGCCTGTAGAACTTGGATCGTGCCCAGGACATTGACTTCCACCGTGGGGATTTCCCATTCTTTGAAGCGGGAACTCGTCCCCATGAGAGCCGCGAAATGGTAGACGATTTCGGCGTCTTTTAAGAGCTCTTCCACCGCGGCTTTATCCCGAACGTCCCCCTGGACGAAACGAAGGTTCGTTTTGCGGGCCAGCAGCGTTTTCGTTTCTTCACCCAGGGAGTGCTGTTCGTTATCGTCGAACAGGACGATTTCCCTTCCGGTCTCGACCAGGCGCTCCGCAACATGGGACATGATGAAACCGGATCCGCCGGTGATGACGATTTTCCCGCCTTCCGTACCCATTCTCTTTCCTGGATTCCTCTAGCAGGATGCTGAAAAAGTCTTTTTTAGCCCTGTACAATCATTCCCGCGGCAGCGGGAATCCAGGCTTTTAACACCTTCTGGACTCCCGCTTCCGCAGGAGTGACGGAGTATTAGAGTTTTTCCGCAACCTGCTAAGCCTTCCCGATGTCTTTTCCGTCGGTCTCCCAGAATTTTTCCTCCATCTCGGGGGAGAGCCCGGGCATTCCTTCGGCCTCTTTTTTCGCGATTCTCATCCCGTAGATGGTTTCCAGGTGGGGAAGAATTTGCTTCAACTCCGGGGAGCCCTCGACCTTCTGGCTGATTAGACTCCGCTGCCTCGCCGCCTTGTCAAAATCCTTTTTATCGATGGGAATGTCGTACAGCAGATTCATGATTTCCAACAGGCGGACTTTCCCCAGGTAATCCTCCTCCACGTTGACATATTGGGGGAGAGAAACGATAAAGGTGACCGTTTCGATCCCCAGGTCCGGTGAATTCTGGGCGATCAAATGGGTGATGGTGGTGGGGCCCTGGTAGTTGCTCAGCTGAACCCCCGCCTTCTTCAGGTCCTGCTCCGCGTCCTTCCCGGTGGCTCTCCCGTTGACCAGCAAGGGTTTGGTGTGCGGGACCGCGTCGTACATGCTTCCCAGGAGGCAGTATCGTTTCACCTTGAGAACCTTGAAGACCTCCAGTACGGAATCCACGAAGTCTTCCCCCCGGGAATGGGGTTCCAGAAGTCGCAGGAAGAGAAAATCATTTCCCTTTTCCCTCTTCGCGTAGCTGAAGGTTGCGTTGGGAATTTTTACCCGGCGAATCCCTTCTTCCAGATAAAGCATGGGGCGGTAGCGGGTAAAGTCGAAAAAATTCCCCGGCCGGGCCAATTGGGCAAGCTCCTTAGCCCCCAGCTGGGCCTCCAATCCATCCAGGGTCAGGGTCCCTACATTGTTTACATCGATCCAGGGACGCAGAATGGCCAGTACATGAGGATCCCTCAGTTCCGGAAGGGGCTCGCGGACCTCAAAAGCGCCGATTTTCATTCACCTTCTCCTTGAGCTTTGGTTGGGGCGGCGGATGGGCCTGTTCACCGCTTTCATTTTCCGATTCCCTTGCTCTTTAATTCCGCGAGCTTTTGCGCGGAAATGAACAGCTTCCCTTCCTCCGTGGTCTGAACGATATCCGCTTTCACCAGGATACCCAGGGCGTTTTGTTTATAATCCCGCATGCGGGTAAAGCGGTCCATGAGGTTGGGAGGGGTCAAGCCCAGCTCGTCCACCGTCTTGGCCTGCTGGATCCCGATGGCGTTGTGCTTCTGGAAAATGGCGATAACCTGGCCGACCCCCCGTTTGGTCATGCGGGCGGAGATAAACAGGGCGGCGGCGATTCCCCCCAGAACGATGAAAATGACAAGGATGGAAGAATATTCGGTCATTTTATTTCCTTTCCGGCGGCCTTATGGCTCTTTTCCTGATTGGATGAGGATCGGCCCT
>JAPLIW010000768.1 GCA_026388915.1 Deltaproteobacteria bacterium | reverse complement strand
AAACCTAGGTGGCGGTCTTTCGTTGCTAAGGAGGAGAAAGCCATGGGCGTTGACGAAAATGATTTCTTCCGCCGGGCGACCACTCAGATATGCAGCAGTCTGGAAATCGAAACCGCCATGTGGCGGGCCATGAAGTTTCTCAAAGATTTCATCCCGGCGGATGAAATGTACCTGCACCTTTATGAAATCGGTCTCGGCGCCATGCGGACAATCGCCGGAGCCACGGCTTCCGAAGGGAGAAAGATGGACCGGATCACTCCACTGCCCCAAGGAGTCCGGCCCAGAATAAGTGAGTTCGCCGGCATGAGAGTTATCAATCAGCCGGAATCAGAACCGGGCCTGCAATTCATGCTGGGCTATTACGGGAGACCGGATACGTCGGCGCTGGTTCAACTCCTGGAGGTGGAAGGCCGAAAACTGGGGGCGCTCGTTCTGCTGGCTGAAGGGAGAGAGAAATTTTCGGAGGAGCATGCCCGGTTGTTCTCGCTTCTCAAAGAGCCTTTCGCCATCGCCCTTTCAAATACCCTGAAGCATCAAGAGGTCCTGCGGCTGAAAGACCTTCTGGCCGACGACAACCGGTATCTTCACCGGGAGCTACGGCACCTCTCCGGAGATGAAATCGTGGGAGCGGAATTCGGGCTGAAGGGGGCTATGGAAATGGCCCGGCAGGTGGCCTCCCAAAGCAGCCCGGTTTTGCTGCTGGGAGAAACGGGGGTTGGGAAAGATGTCATTGCCAATTCCATCCATTATTCCTCTTCCCGGAAGGATGGCCCCTTTGTCAAGGTCAACTGCGGGGCCATTCCGGAAACGCTCTTGGACAGCGAGCTTTTTGGGCATGAGAAGGGAGCTTTTACCGGGGCCCTTTCCCAAAAACGGGGACGTTTTGAGCGGGCCGATCAGGGGACCCTTTTTCTGGATGAGATCGGGGAACTGCCGCCGCAGGCCCAGGTCAGGATGCTGCGGGTGCTGCAATATAAAGAGATCGAGCGCGTGGGAGGCACGAAACCCATCTCCGTGGATATCCGGCTCATTGCCGCCACGAACCGTAACCTGGAAGAGATGGTCAAGGCCAAACAGTTCCGTGAGGATTTATGGTTTCGCCTCAATGTCTTTCCCATCCGCATTCCCCCTTTGAGAGAGAGGAAGGAAGATATCCCCGCTTTGGTACGCCATTTTTTGCATCGGAAATCCCGGGAGCTGAAACTGCCCGAACCCCCTCCGCTGGCGCACGGGGTAATCGACCGGCTGGTGGCTTACCCCTGGCCGGGGAATGTGAGGGAGATGGAAAATGTGATCGAGCGGGCGCTGATCGTGGCCAGAGGGGAACCCCTTACTTTTGATGGTTTGAGCCGGGGGAAAACCACCGGGACCCCCTTCAGCCCCGACGGAATCCATGATGCGCCGTTGAACCTTGACGAAGCCATGTCCCGGCATATTCGGCAAGTACTGGAAATGACCAAGGGGAAAATTCATGGGAAAGGAGGAGCTGCTGAGGTTCTGGGAATCAATCCCAGCACCCTTAGGAACCGGATGAAC
>JAPLIW010000825.1 GCA_026388915.1 Deltaproteobacteria bacterium | reverse complement strand
AAACCATTACCATGATAGAAGTTTTTCTCGGCTAAAGTCAACCCACCATCCGAATTCGGAATGCGGAATGAAAACCTCCATATTTCAAAGTCCAAATGTGGAGCGGAAAAAATTCGGGGGTTCCTATCTTTGATGATCTCGTAAAAAGTCGAAATTCCATAAAATTCGTCATTCCGGCGAAAGCCGGAATCCAGGTATTCCAAGATGTTCTGGACCCCGGCTTTCGCCGGGGTGACGCTCCAAGAGACTTTTTACGAGATCATCACATTTGGACTTTGAAATATGGAGGTTTTCATTCCGCATTCCGAATTCGGATGGGGGGTTGACTTTAGCCGAGAAAAACTTCTATCATAGTAATGGTTTCCATTCGTCTCATCCTGGAGATGAAAGGGGGAGAGGCCATGGCCTTCAAGAGCATTGATCAACTGGATATCACCGGCAAAAGGGTTTTCCTGCGGGTGGATTTCAACGTCCCCATCGACAAGAGCGGGAAGATCACCGATGACACCCGGATCCGGGCCGTCCTTCCCACTTTGAATTATGCTCTCTCCAAGAATGCCAGGATCATTCTGGCTTCCCACCTCGGACGGCCCAAGGGAAAGCCGGAGCCCGAGTTCAGCCTCGCGCCCGTGGCCCGCAAACTGGGGGAACTTCTGAAAAAGCAGGTCAGCCTGGCGCCGGACTGCATCGGCCCGGAAGTGGAAAAAATGGTTGCCGCTATGAAACCCGGTGATGTCCTCCTCCTGGAAAATCTCCGGTTTCACAAGGAAGAGGAGAAGAATGAAGCGGGTTTTGCCCAGGGGCTGGCTAAACTGGCGGATGTGTATGTGAACGATGCCTTCGCCGTCTCCCACCGCGCCCACGCCTCCGTGGAGGGGGTGACCCAGTTCTTCAAGGATAAGGCCGCCGGGTTCCTCATGCGGGATGAGCTCCACTACCTGGGCAAGGTCATGGAAGAGCCGGCCCGGCCGCTGGTGGCGGTGATCGGGGGGGCCAAGGTCTCGGGGAAACTGGAAGTCCTGCAGAACCTGGCTCCCCGGGTGGATAAACTGATCATCGGGGGAGGAATGGCCTTTACCTTCCTGAAGTCCCTGGGGATGAACGTGGGCAAATCGCTGGTGGAGCAGGATCTGGTCAAGACCGCCAGAGAGATCCTGGAGGCGGCCGACAAAAAAGGAGTGAAGGTCTATCTGCCGCTGGACTGCGTGGTGGCCGATAAAATGGACCCTTCGGCCCAGACCAAAGTGGTGCCGATAGAGAAGATACCCGCGGACTGGATGGGACTGGACATCGGCCCGGAGACGTTGAACCGCTTCGGCGAAGCCCTGAAGGATGCCAAAACGATTCTCTGGAACGGGCCCATGGGAGTTTTTGAAATGGAACCCTTCAGCAAGGGAACCATGGGAATGGTCCGGCAGATCGTGAATTCGGGAGCGATGAGCATTGTAGGGGGAGGCGATACGGATACGGCCGTGCACAAATCAGGGCTGGCGGAGAAGATCTCTTACATCTCCACGGCCGGCGGCGCCTTCCTGGAACTGCTCGAGGGCAAGAAGCTCCCCGGCGTGGAAGCGTTAAAGACTTAGAGCTTGTCCGTAAATAGCATTTCCCCCTTTGTAAAAGGGGGGCAGGGGGGATTTCCCCGAGGGATCTCAAAGCAAATCCCCCTTTTTCCCCCTTTTTCAAAGGGGGATTTAAACCCCACAACTTATTTAAGGATAAGCTCTTAATATTCACCACAGAGGCACAGAGATCACAGAGAAAAAATACTGGAAAATTGATGGTCTCGCAAAAAGTCTCTTAAAGCGTCACCCCGGCGAAAGCCGGGGTCCAGAACATCTTGAAATAACTGGATTCCGGCTTTCGCCGGAATGACGAATTCTATGGAATTGCGACTTTTTACGAGATCATCAAAATTGGAATGATGGAAGATTGGAATATTGGGAAAACCAGTTGTGTATCCACC
>JAPLIW010000804.1 GCA_026388915.1 Deltaproteobacteria bacterium | reverse complement strand
CGAACTGTCCTCGGAGGACGGTTTGGGAAAGCTCCTCAATGCTGCACCGATGGTGATAGAGGACCCCCGAAACATTAGCCACAATCCCCGGCCGATCCCGGCCGATGACCGTAACCGCCACCCATGCTTTCTGTCCTTCCTGGCTCATCTTCCCTCCCCCACTTCCCCCTGAAATTTCTTTTGGAAGAATGGAATGATGGAACGATTTTCACCCCTTCTCCAAGGCCGCGGTGAGACGTTTCAGGTGGTTCCTCTCCTGATTGGACAGGGCTTGAAAAATCTCTTTCGCTTCCTTCCCCTCCACCTTGCGTTCCATCTTGATGTAGAGGTCGATGGCATTCACCTCCAGGGAAACGGAAAACTCCAAGATGTCTTTTAGCCCTTTCCCCTGAGCCCATTCCAGGCCTTTCTTCAAAACGATCCCGCCTTCAAGATAATCAACCCCGGACTCCAGGGAGAGGAGCGACCGGGGAAATCCCGGGTCTGAATCCTTCCCGGAGCGTCTCTGGTAGATTTTGAAAAGGGCGACCTTGTGTTTCTCTTCGTCATCCGACAGTTCCCGGAAAAGGGCGACCGCTTCCGAGCTCTTCTCCTTTTTTCCCATTTCCAGGTAGAATTTGCAGGACCCTACCACCAGCATCCAGGCCAGGGCGATCAACTCCTCTGCCTTCTTAGCCGGGTCGAAGTAGGCCATCCCGGCATCCGGAGGACCGCTGGCCCGCAGGCCCTTCCAGGCATGGATGCCCCCTTCCATGCTGTAGGCTTCCTTGAAACCCTCCCGCGCGAGGACTGCGGCAGCCGCCCGGCTGCGCACGCCGGCCGCTCAGTAGGTGATCGTGGGTTTCTTTCGGTCCAGCTCCTTCCAGCGGGTCTCCAATTCTCCCACCGGGATCAGCCGCGCCCCGGGGAGATGCTCCTGTTCATACTCTTTGGGGGTCCGCACATCCACCAGGTTGTATTCCTGGGGAGATTTCTCATCCAGAAACTGCCGGACCTTTTCCGGGGGCCAGGTATCAACCGGTTTAAAATAATCCAGAATTCCCATTTTTCACCTCCTTAAGAACAGACCGGGAACAACAAAATGAAAATAATTGTCTCTCGCAGAGGCCGCAGAGAACGCAGATGTTACAGAGGAAAAAAGCAAAGGAAGTATGGAACACTGGTATCATGGAATGGTGGGAAAAGAAAATGGTGTTCCATAATTCCAATATTCCATCATTCCAATTTTCCAGTTTTTCCTCTGCGCTCTCTGCGGCCTCGAGCGAAGCGGGCGAGAGAAAAGTCTTTGTCTTTCATTCCTTTTCATCCCGCTCCCCCGATACCTGGAATTTCCGCATGAACTTCCGGTCGATATAATCTTTCAGGAGAAAAGCGAGGCGGCCTTCCCACATAAAATTCTTCTTCCATAAGATCCCCCGCCCGTTCCCCATGTTGAAGATGAGCATATAGTCCTTCTGGGGAACAAAGGTCTGCATTTCCGTTCCCTCCAGCGCCGCCATGAGGTTATGGTAGAGAATGGGGTTCTGCCTCACCGCGTAGACCCCCACTTTGGCCAGGGGATTCCCCGCCAGGCTGATGCAGTCGCCCCCCCCGAATATCTGCGGATGGGCAACGCTCTGCAACCGGGAATTTACCAGCAGCCCTCCGTCTTCTCCGGTGGGCAGCCCGGATCCGGCAAAGAGAAAAGAGGGTTTGACTCCCAACGCCAAAAAAGTAAAATCAAAGGGGACGGATCTTCCATCGGACAAACGAATTTCTGTATCCCCCACCTCTTTCAGGTGACACCCCTCGACGACTTCGATCCCCCGCCGGGAGAAAGATTGCAGAACCAAATGACGGACCCTCTCGGCCAAGCCCCCCAGCACCCTCCGTCCCCCGATGAGCGTGACCTTGGCTTTCCCCTTATTATCCTGAACCAGACGCCAGAGGTTTGCGGTCATCTCCACCCCTGCGGGCCCGCCACCGACCACCAGGAGTTTCAATTCCTTCTCACCCAGAAGCTTGAGCAAATGCTGGCGCCCCTGGAGAAGGTTGATCACCGGCTTAACCGGCCGGATATTCTCCCGCGGTACGGGAAGGAACGGTTGGTGGGGAACTTCGCTTCCGGTGTTGAAGGAAACAACGTCATAGGGGGGTTCCTGGCCGGACTGCAAAACCAGAATTCGACCCCCCGGATTGATTCCGGTGACCTTATCCTCCAGAAATGCCCCTCCCCGGTCCTGAACCATCTTCCGGATGTTGAACCGAACCTCCTGGGGACGGTAAATTCCCGAAAGCATCCCCGGCCCCATGCCCGAATAATACTGGTAGGAGGACGGCATGATCACCGTGACCTGATGGCCCCGCTCAATATAACGGCCCAGGTTCAGCAGAATGGTGAGATGAGCATGCCCGCCCCCGACCAAAACCAGATGCTTTCCCATCTTCCCTCAGCCCCTTTCTGTCTGTGATCCGCAAATCCGGGGAGATTTGCAATCATATCACGGATTGCAATCCCCAGGGACCCCCAAGATCCATTCCTTTTGGACAAGCATTTCAGAAACTGCTAACATAGGGAAAATTCCGCAGCAGCTCTTAGGAAGGAAACGATGAAGAACCCGGCACAAATCTTCCGCTCCCTGATCTTCGGGTTTATATGTTCCCTGTTTCCTCTGTTTCTTCAGGCTGCGGAGATCACCCCTTTCTATACCCAGAATCAGAGCCCTCTGGTGCAGATCTATGGCCTGCCTTTCATCGGGGATCCTTCTTTAGCGGCCCCCGGGAAAGCCGATATCAGGTTGATGCTGGACCTGGCGAGCAACTTCGTGGACGATTCCAACCCCCGGGAAAGCATCCTCCTGGACGGGGAGAGCACCCGGATTTCTCTCGATGCCCGCTACGGAATCAAAAAGGATTGGGAGGTCGGGGTGGTGATTCCGTACGTGGCCCAGAGCGGGGGTTTTCTGGATGGCTTTATCGAGGGATACCACGACCTCTTCGGCTTTCCCCAGGGGGGGAGGGACCAAGCGCCCCGCAATCGTCTTCTTTACCGGTACCTAAAGGACGGAAGGGAACAACTGAGAGTGGACCATTCCAGCTCCGGGCTGGGGGATATCAGCTT
>JAPLIW010000600.1 GCA_026388915.1 Deltaproteobacteria bacterium | reverse complement strand
AAGACCTGGCGGAAGGAAATCCTCCCAAGGAAGCCCCTCAGTTCCTGGACGAGTTCAAGGAACGACCGGAGATTGCTCCCCTGATTGCCGGCGGAGAGATGGTCGAATATTCCGGCCACGTTATTTCGGAGACGGGGTTTCCAGGCCTCATCCGTCCTTTTGCCGATGGCTTGCTAGTGGCGGGGGATGCCGCCGGCTTTTCCTTGAATGTGGGGCTTACCGTCCGGGGGATGGAGTTTGCCGTTGCCTCGGGGGTTCTCACTGCTCAGGCGGTAAAACAGGCGAGAGAGAAGAAGGATTTTTCGGCAACGAGCCTTTCGGTCTATCAAACCCTGTTGGAGAACAGCTTTGTCCTCAAGGATTTAAAGACCTTTCAGCATGCCCCGGCCTTCCTGGACAACCCCCGCCTGTTCCAGCACTATCCCCAAATGTCGGGTGATCTCTTGCAGAGTCTATTCACCGTTGGACCGGGACCCAAACAAAAATTCTCCACTACCATTCGGGAAAAGGTCGGCTGGAGCGAAGCCTGGGAGATTCTCAAGGATTTGCGGAAAGGGCTGAAGATATGAGCCCGACCCCCAATATGAAAACCAAGCTGGGGAAGAACGTCTTCAAGCCGGGCAAGGAGAAGCACATCATTATTCGTCCCGGGTTTGAGAAAGATCCTCGCCTGAAGGCCGCCCTCTATGTTTGCCCGGCCGGCTTGTATTCGGAAAACAGCAAGGGTGAGGTCGAGCTAGACATCGACGGTTGCCTAGAATGCGGCACCTGCCGGATTGCGTGCGGGACCGAGGTTCTGGACTGGAATTATCCGGTTGGGGGAGTCGGCGTCCAGTTCCGTTTCGGGTAATTTATGGGACACAGATAAACACAGCGCGGCAGAGCCGCAACCAAAAGGAATCACCCCCTCCCTTCCCTCCCCCCTCGAGGGGGAGGGTTAGGGTGGGGGGGATGCTTTTTGCTTAACAAAACTTTCAGAGTTTGCAGGTAAGTAGTACAGATAAACACAGATGAATAAAAAATATTCATAACCGAATTCATCTGTGCTGGCGATCCTCAATTTTGGGGAAATTTTATATTTTGATGTTTGAAATGTTTTATCTGTGTTTATCTGTGTGAATCTGTGTCCAATAAATTTTTCTTTTTTTGAGATTTAGGGAGTCGGTATGGGCAAACTCGATGGGAAGGTCGCATTGGTCACCGGCGGCGCCCAGGGGATCGGCAAGGCGATCGCTCTGGCCCTGGCCCGGGAAGGGGCCCAGGTGGCGGTGTCCGATATTAACCTGGAGAAGGCCCGGGAGACCTGCCAGGAGATCGAATCTCTGGGGAAAAAGGCCGTGGCTGTCGGCGGGAGCGTCGCCGATGCCAAGGCCGCCGAGGCCATGGTGGAAAAGACCGTGGAAGCCTTCGGGGGTCTGGACATCCTGGTTAATAACGCGGGGATCACCCGCGACGGGATTCTTTTGCGCATGAAGGAAGAAGATTGGGACCTGGTCCTGGATGTGAACCTGAAAGGGGCCTTTCACTGTACCAAAGCCTCCCTGCGCCCCCTCATCAAACGGGGGGGGGGCAAGATCATCAATATCGCTTCGGTCACCGGGCAGATGGGCAACGCGGGCCAGGCCAACTATGCCGCCTCCAAGGCAGGATTGATCGGGCTCACCAAATCCGTGGCCCGGGAGTATGCCAGCCGCAAAATCCAGGTGAATGCGGTGGCCCCCGGGTTCATCGATACGGCCATGAGCCAGGCCATTCCCCCGAAAGAGAGAGAGATGCTCATCAAGGCGATTCCCATGGAACGGCTGGGGGCTCCCGAAGATATCGCCGAAGCGGTGCTCTTCCTGGCCAGCCCGGCCTCCGACTACATCACCGGCCAGGTGTTGAACGTCAACGGGGGCATGTTCATGTGATTCGCCCCGGGGCCCATCCCGGCGCCCCGCGAATTCCCCTTGACAGGGGGGCCCAAAAAAAGTAAAAAAATTTATCCTTTTAGAAGATTTTAAAAAAGTTTCTCCAGGAGGTGTGACGGTGGAAAAATCGGTGGAAAAAAGAGTCATGGAAATCATCGTGGAACAACTCAAGGTCGATCCGGAAGTCGTGACCCTGGAAGCCCACTTCATCGATGACCTGGGCGCGGATTCGCTGGACCTGGTCGAACTAATCATGGCCATGGAAGAGGAGTTCAGCCTGGAGATTTCCGATGAAGACGCCGAGAAGATTCAGACGGTTCAGGATGCGGTCAACTACCTCACGGAGCATATGTAGAGAGAAGTTCGGCCTTCTCCCGCGGCGATGCGGGCGAAGCAAGGAATGAGGCCCAAGCCGGGCAGGGAAAGCCGTTTCTCCGTTTCATCGGGAGGTTTTATGTCGAGTCGAAGAGTGGTGGTCACTGGACTCGGAATGGTCTCTCCGCTGGGGACCGGGGTGGAAAAGAGCTGGCAGGCGCTCCTCCAGGGAAAGTCCGGTGTGGGCAAGATCACCAAATTCGACCCCACGGGATTTGACACCCAGATCGCCGCGGAAGTGAAGGATTTCGTCCCGGAGAACTTCATCGATAAAAAAGAGATGAAGCGGATGGACATCTTTATCCAATACGCCGTGGCCGCTGCGGTCATGGCCGTGGAAGACGCTCAGCTCAAAATCACCCCGGCCGATGCCCATCGGGTGGGAGTCGTCGTCGGAGCGGGGCTGGGGGGGCTGACGACTATCGAGGCCTTTCACAAGACGCTGATGGAAAGGGGACCCGGCCGGATTTCTCCCTTTTTCATTCCCATGCTCATCGTGAACGAGGCTCCCGGCCAAATTTCCATGCGGTTTGGGGCCAAAGGTCCGAACGCTTCGGTGGTGACCGCCTGTGCCACGGGGAACCATAACATCGGGGATGCCTGGCGGATGATCCAGCGGGGGGATGCCGACGCGATCATCGCCGGAGGGGTAGAGGCGACGATTACGCCCCTGGCGGTGAGCGGCTTCAACGCCATGAAAGCGCTCTCCACCCGCAATGGAGAACCCGAGAAAGCTTCCCGGCCCTTCGATAAAAACCGGGACGGCTTTGTCATGGGAGAAGGCTCGGGCATCATCATTCTGGAAGAATTGACTCGCGCTTTGGACCGGGGGGCCAAGATCTATGCGGAAATCGTGGGCTACGGCTTGACCGGGGACGCCTACCATATCACCGCCCCGTCACCGGATGGCGAGGGCGCGGCCCGCTGCATGCAAATGGCCCTGCGCAGCGGAGGGATTGCCCCGGAAGAGGTGGACTACATCAATGCCCACGGGACTTCCACCTATTACAACGATATCTACGAGACCATCGCCATCAAAACGGTTTTCAAGGAACACGCCCAAAAGGTGCCCATCAGTTCCACGAAATCCATGACCGGCCATCTTCTGGGCGGAGCGGGCGGCGTGGAAGCCATCTTCACCATCCTGACCCTATGCCAGGGAATCATTCCCCCCACGATCAACTACGAGACCCCGGACCCGGATTGCAACCTGGATTATGTGCCCAACGTAGCCCGGAAGGCCGATGTCCGCCTGGCCCTGACCAATTCTTTCGGCTTCGGCGGCACGAACGCGGTCCTGGCTTTCAAAAGATTTGAAAAGTGACATGAAAATCGCCCTGGGCAGCGACCACGCCGGCTTTGAGCTCAAAGAGGACCTGCGGTCCTACCTGGCGGAGATGAAGATCGACGCCCTGGACCTCGGCACGTACAGCGAAGATTCGGTGGATTACCCGGATGTGGCCGTGAAGGTGGCGGAAAAGGTCGCCCGGGGAGAAGTCGAACGGGGCCTTCTGATCTGCGGCACCGGAATCGGGATGTCCATCGTGGCCAACCGTTTTGCCGGAGTCCGGGCGGCGCTGTGCCACGATCTCTCCACCGCCCGCATAAGCCGGGAACACAACAATGCCAATATCCTGGCCCTGGGGGGACGGCTGATCGGGAAGGGGCTGGCCAGGGAGATCCTCCGGGTCTGGCTGGAGACTGAATTCCAGGGCGGCCGGCATGAAAGGCGGCTCAACAAGATCGCCGCACTGGAAGCGAAGGCCGGCAAACGGGGTAAAAAGTAGCTTAATCCCACCTCAATTCAATTGGACACAGATGAACACAGATAAACACAGATTTAATAAGAGCTAAGATAATTTTTTTCATCTGTGTAAATCTGTGTTCATCTGTGTCCCATAAAATTTATTCATTTTTTCGCCCTTCAAAGAAAGAAGGAAATGAACCGACCCACCTGGGAAGAATATTTCATGGAGATTGCCCGGCTGGTGTCCAAAAGGGCCACCTGCCTGCGACGCCAGGTGGGGGCGGTTCTGGTCATGGATAAACGGCTCCTGGCCACCGGTTACAATGGCGCCCCCTCCGGCCTGGCCCACTGCCTGGAGGTGGGGGGCTGTCTGCGGGAAGAGAGGCAGATCCCCTCCGGGGAGCGCCACGAGCTCTGCCGGGGGCTGCATGCTGAACAGAACGTCATCATCCAGGCGGCCTTCCATGGAATCCGCATCCAGGGCTCGACCCTCTACTGCACCAACCTGCCCTGCGCCATCTGCACCAAAATGCTGATCAATGCGGGGATCAAGGAGATCATCTACGAGGGGGGGTACGGAGATACCCTCTCCCGGGAGATGCTCCTGGAAGCCGGCATCCCTGCCCGGCAGCTTCATTTAAAATAGAACTCGTCTGATAACCTCCATAAAAATCCCCTTCGCCTAAACCCGGAGTCCGCATTCCGAAACCCGCAACGATTGATCTGACCACCTTCCCTTTTAGCCAAATAGGCGTAAGATTGATTGAATTTCAGGCGTTGCCTGGCCCGGAAGTAAGGGCGTTGCGCGAAAAAACCATGAGGCGCATTTCATTTCCTGGACCGGGCGGGCAATTTAAATGCGGAATGCAGAGTGCGGAATGCGGAAGGGCAAAAAGGAACGCAAATAATTCCGAATTCCACATTCCGAATTCCGAATTCGGTAACGCCCGATGGGCCCGCCTCATTTTGCGGAAGCACGGGGGGATCCTCCCAGCGAATACTTTTCCCGCCGATGCTTTTTCCGCACAACGCCCTTGCTTCCGGGCCACAAGCTTGTTTTTTTTCAGAAAAGGAAATCGCAATAGCGAAGGGAAGCAAGCCAGGGTTGGGCCTTGACTTTTTCAGGGGGCGGGTTTTTAATGTCCATAAGTGCTCAGAATCCCTGCCGGGGGCTCACCCCGGCCCTTAAGAAGATATGGCTGACGAAGGAAAAGAGCCTAAGCCCCAGTACGGCATCGTTAATTTTGAACGGAGGAGAAGCCCCCGCTTCTCCGTGGACCTGCCGATCGAGTACTCCCGCATCGAGGATTCCGAAAAAAATCCGGCCCGGGCGGGGAACGCCAGCGAAGGCGGACTCATGCTTTTTCTCGGGCAGAAGCTGGAGGTGGGGCAGAGTTTGAAGATAAAAATATTCTTCCATTCCGAGCCCCGGCTGCACTCCCTCGAGGTGAAGGGAAAGGTTGCCTGGACGGAGATCCCCTTTGCCCGAGAGGGAGACTACCGGTGCGGAGTCCAATTTACCCAAATCGCCTCGGAAGACCTGGCCCAGCTCAGACAATTCTTGGATCACCTCTCCACGATTCAGCCCCCCCGCCGTATTGTTCCCAGATCCCAGGGCGATTCCCATTCCTAGAATCCATGCATCCTGGGATCCCCCGGGAGAATTCCTCAAATCTTTCCTCTCCCCCTTCTTGCGTTCCGCCCCTGGAAAGCGCTTGCCACCCCCAGTTTTTGCGCTTGTTGGGGTTCGGGCTGGAGGAATTCGGATCATCAGGCTCGGCGGGTTCATCGTTTTCTAATCACCTTCCCCCCTCTCCTCCGCAAAGAGAGGCCTGCGAGGAAATAACTCCAGGGATAAGACTGGGCGAAACCCTCTCCCCTTGCGAATCTCTCCGGGACAGGCCCGACCCCATGAAAGAATAACCGCCTTAGGATGAGGATCCGAATTCCTCCAGCCTGAACCCCATGGGCCAGCCCCTCTCTCTCCCGGGTTTTTCTCGGGCCTAGGTTCTTTTATTAAAAGCTGAGGGTGGGCGAGCTGGAAAGCGTCCTTGAAGGAAATGCCGGCTTGTGGTATTGGTTACCTTTACGGGGTGGATCGATTCTGAGTAGAGGGAAAAGAATTTGCGCTGCCCATTCTGCCAGCACATGGATGACCGGGTCATCGACTCGCGCCTGAGCAAGGAGGGGGACATGATCCGCCGGCGGCGGGAATGCACCCACTGCCTGCGGCGTTTCACCACGCATGAACGGGTGGAAGAGACCCTCCCCCTGGTCATCAAGAAAGACGGCCGCCGGGAGAACTTCGACCGCGGCAAAATCCTGGCGGGTCTTCATAAGGCCTGCGAGAAACGCCCGATCAGCGTTGAAACGCTGGAAAAGCTGGTCGATCGGATCGAACAGAAATTCCAGGAAGGCGGGGAGCGCGAGATCCACAGCCGGGTGGTCGGAGAACAGATCATGCTGGAGCTGCAGAATCTGGACGAGGTGGCCTACGTCCGCTTCGCTTCGGTCTACCGTTCCTTCAAAGACGTGAACGAATTCATGAGCGAAGTGAAGGAGTTGCTGGAGAAGGGGCAGAAGAAAAAGGATTGAGGACCGTCGCGCCAATGGCGCGACTCGAGGACCATCACGCCAGGGGCGTGATCCGAGGACCGCTCCGCTTGAGGCAAAATTCTTCCTCCCTTCTCCGCGAGGGCTCGAGCATGCCTAAAGGGGAGCGATTCTTCGGCCTTGTGCCACTCACTTCCCCCGGATCGCATACCCGGATATTCCATGAAAAACAGCCCATCCGATGAAAAGTTCATGCGCCTGGCCCTGCGCCTGGCCCGGAAGGGGGAGGGGAAGACCAGCCCCAACCCCATGGTCGGGGCCGTGGTCGTCAAGGGTAAAGCCATTGTGGGGACCGGTTATCATCACCGGGCGGGCGGGCCCCATGCCGAAGTCCTGGCCCTGCGGCAGGCCGGGGAAAAAGCAAAAGGGGCAATTCTTTACCTCAACCTGGAGCCCTGCGATCATTTCGGCAGAACCCCTCCCTGTACCCGGGCCATTCTGAAGGCGGGTATCAAACGGGTGGTGGCCGGGATGAAAGACCCCAACCCGCTGGTTTCGGGGCGCGGAATCAAACGGTTGAAAGAAGCGGGGCTGCAGGTGGAGGTGGGGATTTGCGAAGGGGCCTGCCAGGAGTTAAACGCCGCCTTCGGCAAAGGCATCACCACCCGGACGCCCTTGGTGATCCTAAAAGCCGCGGTGAGCCTGGATGGAAAGGTTGCCACCCGGTCCGGTGATTCGCGGTGGATCTCCAGCGAGGCGTCACGGAGGCATGTCCATCGCCTGCGAACGCGGGTGGACGCCGTGATGGTGGGGATCGGAACCGTGCGAAGGGATGATCCGCTGCTGAACATTCGCCTGCCCGGGAGGAGAACCGCCCGCCAGCCCTTGCGGGTCGTGATTGACAGCCGGCTGCGCATCCCCCTGGCCTCTCAGATCGTGCGGACGGCGGAAGATTTTCCGACCTTGGTGGCGACCACTCCTGCTGCCCCACTGGACAAAATGGGCTGGTTGAAGAAGGCCGGGGTGAAAGTCCTGGTCACCCGGGGAGACCGGCGAGGCCGGGTGAAGTTAAAACCCCTGATGAAGGAGCTGGGGCTCCTGGGAATTCAATCGGTTCTCCTGGAAGGGGGTCCTACCCTGAACGCCGGCGCGCTGGAAGAAAGGATCGTTGACCGGATCCTCCTGTTCGTGGCCCCCAAGATCATCGGCGGGAGGGTAGCTCCGGGGATGATCGGAGGGGAGGGGATCTGGCGGATGAAGAACGCCCGGCGGGCGGAGATTCTGAAGGTCCGTCGAATCGGGCCGGATCTGATGATCGAGGCAAAGCCTCTTTATGGATAGGCTTTGCCAAGGAAATCGGGAGTGTGATAGAATTTTATCATAGGGGCGACCCGCGGCTCGGCTGAGCTCGCCGAAGTCCGGGCCGCCTCTACCCTATGGCTGATCGGGTGTTCGATTTGATATGTTCACGGGATTGATCCAGGATGTGGGCAAGATCCAGGCGGTTGAACCCGCGGGGGGAGGGGTCCGGCTGACCCTCTCTACACGGCTGGACCTGGCTTCCCTCAAGATCGGGGACAGCATTTCGGTGGATGGAGTATGCCTGACCGTGGTGAGGATGTCGGGAACCGCCTTCACGGCGGAAGTCTCCCCCGAAACCCTGCGGAAATCGACCCTGTCGGCGGCCAGGCAAGGCCATCCGGTGAACCTGGAGACCGCGCTGAAGATGTCCGACCCCCTGGGAGGACATCTGGTTTCGGGCCATGTGGACGGGACGGGAGAAATTCTCGAAGTCATCCCCGAGGGAAATTCCTGGCGGTACCGTTTTGGGACTTCCCGGGAGATCAGCCGGTATCTGGTCGAAAAGGGTTCGGTGGCCGTGGATGGAATCAGCCTTACGGTGGCGGAGTGCGGCGATAACGAGTTCACGGTGAGCGTGATTCCCCATACCGCCCAGTCCACCACCCTGGGAAACAAGAAAGCCGGAGACCGGGTCAACCTGGAGAACGACATCATCGCCAAATACGTGGAGAAATTCCTGGGTCAGAGAGAGGATCCAGGAAAGCCGGCCTCCAGAATCGATGCCTCCTTTCTGGCCCAGCACGGTTTTACGAAGTCAAGGGAGTGAGGGTCATGGCCGTCAGCCGTATCGATGAAGCCCTGGTGGATTTTCGCAAGGGGAAGATGGTCATCCTGGTGGATGACGAAGACCGGGAGAACGAAGGGGACCTCTGCATGGCCGCGGAGAAGGTGAATCCCCAGGCCGTCAATTTCATGGCCAAGCACGGCCGGGGATTGGTCTGCCTTTCCCTGCAGGAAGAGAAGGCCGATGCACTGCAGCTTCCTCCCATGGTCTCCAACAATACCTCCCGGTTCGGCACCGCCTTTACGGTTTCCATCGAGGCCAAACGGGGGGTGACCACCGGCATCTCGGCCGCCGACCGGGCCACTACCGTCCTCGCGGCCATCGCCGATGAAGCCAAACCGGAGGACCTGGTGCGTCCGGGGCACGTATTCCCTTTGCGGGCCAAGACCGGGGGGGTTCTCGTCCGCACGGGCCAGACCGAGGGGTCCGTGGACCTGGCGCGCCTCGCCGGCCTGAAGCCCGCCGGGGTCATCTGCGAGGTCATGAACGATGACGGGACCATGGCCCGCATGCCCGACCTGGAGATCTTTGCCAAAAAGCACAACCTAAAGATCATCACCATCGCCGACCTGATCAAATACCGGCTGCAGAACGAGTGCATGGTGCGCCGGGCGGCGATCACCACTCTGCCCACGGTCTACGGCGGGGATTTCACGGCCATCGCCTATGAAAACGATGTGGACCACCAGCAGCACATGGCCCTGGTCAAGGGAGAGATTCATCCGGAGGCGCCTGTCCTGGTCCGGGTCCATTCCGAGTGCCTGACCGGGGATGTCTTCGGCTCCCAGCGGTGTGACTGCGGGGAACAGCTTCACACGGCCATGCGGCTGGTGGCCAAAGAAGGAATGGGAGTCATCGTTTACATGCATCAGGAGGGGCGGGGAATCGGGCTCGTCAACAAGATCAAGGCCTATTCCCTCCAGGACCAGGGGAAGGACACGGTGGAGGCGAACGAAGCCCTCGGCTTCGCTCCCGATTTGCGGGACTACGGACTGGGAGCCCAGATCCTGCGGGACCTGGGGGTACGGAAAATCCGCCTGATGACCAACAACCCCAAGAAGATCGTGGGCCTCCAGGGGTACGGGCTGGAAGTGACCGAGCGAGTTCCCCTCGAAATCAAGCCCGGCCGGCGGAACTTCGCTTACTTGAGGACCAAGAAGACCAAGATGGGCCACCTGCTCACGCTGGAGAAAGAGGGAGGAGCGAAAAATGCCAAAAGTCACTGAAGGAAAGCTGAATGCCAAGGGATTGAAGTTCGGCATCGTCGTCAGCCGGTTCAACGACTTCATCTGCGAACATCTCCTCTCCGGGGCCATGGATGTGCTCATCCGGAACGGGGCGGAAGACGGGAATATCGAGATTTTTAAAGTTCCCGGAGCTTTTGAAATTCCCCAGGCGGCCAAGAAGGTGGCCCTGTCGAAGAGATTCGATGCGGTCATCTGTCTGGGGGCGGTCATCCGGGGATCCACTCCCCATTTCGAATACATCGCCGCGGAAGTTTCCAAGGGCGTGGCCATGGTCGGACTGGAGGGGGAAGTCCCGGTCACCTTCGGGGTCCTGACCACGGATAACCTGGAGCAGGCCATCGAGCGGGCCGGCACCAAGGCCGGCAACAAAGGGTGGGATGCGGCCCTCTCGGCCATCGAGATGGCCAACCTGTACCGGGAAATGAAGGGGAAGAAATAAAACATATTCACCGCGGAGAACGCAGAGACCGCAGAGGTTTTTCAGTCAAAGGCAAGAGCATTCAAAAAAGATGGATTCGCAAAAAGTCATTTCTTTCCCATTTTCGTCATTCCCGTGAAAACGGGAATCCAGATTTTTTTTAATGGTTCCCCGCTTTCTCGGGGACAACGTCTGGACTCCCCCTTTCGCGGGAGGGACGGCTTTTTTGATTTTTTGCGAGATCACTCAAAAAGAATTTTTTGTTTTTTTTGCCTAAATCCTCTGCGTTCTCTGCGCGCTCTGCGGTTAAAAGGTCTTTAAATGACCGTTCGCAGGAGAGCGAGGGAGATCGCCCTCCAGGTTCTTTACCAACTGGACATCGACCAGGGGGCCCCTCAGGAGGCGCTGGCGGTTTATTTCGAGAATTTCCGGCCTTCCGAAAAGGCCCGGGAATTTTGCCAGCGGCTGATCGAGGGCGTCTCCCAGCACCGGGAAGAAATCGACCGGCTCATCGAGGAGAACGCGGAGAACTGGACCCTGAAACGGATGGCCGTGGTGGACCGGAATATCCTCCGGGTGGCCACGTTCGAGCTCATGCACTGCCCGGATATTCCCTTCAAGGCCAGCCTGAACGAGGCCATCGAACTGGCCAAAAAATACGGGAACGACGATTCCGGGGCATTCATCAACGGAATTTTGGACAAAATTCATTCTCTGGTGGACTCCTCCCCCCAAAACCCTCTACCGGCTTCGAAGAAAAAAGCATGAGATGGGCCATTCTCTCCGATGTCCACGGGAACCTGGAAGCCTTCCAGGCGGTCATCGAGGATCTGCGGGCGGAGAGGGCAGAAAAAGTCGCCTTCCTGGGCGACGTGGTAGGCTATGGGGCCGATCCCAATGCGTGCATTGCCCTCCTCGAGGGCTTAACCGATTGGGTGATCGCCGGGAACCACGATTACGGAGCCGTGGGACTGACCAACATTGATATCTTCAACCCCCTGGCCCGCTCGGCCATTCTCTGGACCCGCGAGGAGCTCTCCGAAGAGAATCAGGCCTATCTCCGGCGGCTCCTCCTTTCCCGGAAAGACGGAAGCGCCACCTTCGTCCATGCCACGCCGAACCAGCCGGAGGAATGGTATTACCTCTTTGACTTCCCCGAGGCCGAAGAGGCTTTCCTTTCTCTGAGCGGGGACCTCGCCTTTGTCGGCCATTCCCACCGTCCTCTGGTCCTGACCAAAGCGGGGAGCGAAGGGGTGGAAGTGATGAACCCGGAGGAAACCAACCTGAAACCGGGGGTTCGGTACATCATTAATGTGGGAAGCGTGGGACAGTCCCGGGACGGCCACCCGGAGGCCGCCTACGGTCTTTATGACGACGACGCCAAAAAATTTCATCTGAAACGCGTTCCTTACGATGTCGAGAAGGCCCAGAAGAAGATCCTCAGGGCCGGCCTTCCCTCCTTCCTCGCCCAACGCCTCTCGCGCGGCATATAAATCAGCAAAGAGCATAGCGCAGAGAGCATAGAGCAAAAACACAAACACCGGGAGATCGAAATCCTTTTTGCGCTATGCCCTATGCGCTATGCGTATTTGTCTTGCCCGGTTTATCCCTCGGGCTGAGCCTCTTCATCCAGCTGGTCAATTCCATGGCCTGGCTGGGGCAGAGTTCGTAGCAGCAGTAGCAGGCAATGCATTTTTTCTCGTCCAGGCGGGGGATCTCCTGCAGGGAAAGCGCCTGGGCCGGGCAATGCTGGATGCAGACTTCACACCGGGTGCACAAGTCCGGCCGTACCTTCAGCTTGGGTTTGATGAGGGGACGATACAGGAGCCTATTCAAAGCGGTTCCAAACCATCCCTGGCTGGCGAAGGAAAGGGGGGTCCTGAACTTCCGCAGGGGCTCCCATGAGCCCCGGATTTCCATCCGGGCCGGGTCAATCTCTCCTAACCCCCTCTGACATGCAATGTCAAGGTGATCGACTTTTCTGGGCAGAATCCCCATCATGGCGGCCATCAGGCCGTCCAGGGAAACCCCGTTCCGCGAAGCCAGGACCTTTCCAACGGGGCGAAGGTCTTTCCCGGAGGGGCCATTTCCTTCCATTCCCACCACGGCATCCATGAGGGTGAGGTCCGGCACCCGAATCTGGTAGATGTCCACCAAGGCTTCGGAAAATTGCCTGGGCCGGGGAACCGCGTGGTGAACGCGGGCTTTTTCCGCTCCCACCAGAATCCCGAACATGTTTTTGACCGCCCCCGTGACCTGCGTCTGAACGTGGGTTTTAAACTTGGGGACATTGATGAGCAGGTCGGCGTCCAGGACGGCTCTGGATACAACCAGTTTGTCCAGGAACCGGGATTCCAGGGAAATTTGGACCGAGTCCTTGGCAAGGTTGATATATCCGCCCTCCGCCGCGTCCAAAATTCCGGAAATCCGGGCGCATCGTTCATTGGCCGTGTACCCATTGAGCCCCGGATTATCCCCTACCTCACAGGTGGCTCCCCTTTTCTTGAGGGCCTTCACCAGCGATCGGATCAGGGACGGATGCGTCGTAATCCCCTTTTCCGGGGCGTAGGGTCCCAGCAGGTTCGGTTTTAGGAGAACCCGTTTCCCGCTCCAGGGGAGGGGAAAGGCCTCCAGGATCTCTTCCACCACTCCATCCATACGAAGATAATCCGCGTCCAAGACCAAAATTGGGGGTTGAGACGGCGTGGGCTTTGAAGAAATCATTCTTTCACCATGATGGGAAACGCTGAGCCCGGAGCGTCAGCACATCTCTTTCTTGGGAAATGGGGGCAGGGGTCAATCGAGGACGGAATCGAGGGCCACCCCGATTCCCTTCTCGCACCACCGGGCCATGGCCAGCAGTTTTCCTTCGGCGAAAGCTCCGCCCGCAAGTTGGACCCCCAGGGGTAGCCCCTCTTTGCTCAAGCCCGATGGAATCGTAACGGTGGGAAGCCCGGAGAAGCTCCAGGGCACCTGGAACCAGGCGTCCCCCGTGGACTCGAGCCCTTGGGGGGCGGGGGAGGAAGTGGACGGGGTCAGCAGCAGATCGTATCGCTCCATGACCCGGTCCATGTGGCGGCGAAATTTCCTCTTGATTCGATAGGCAGCCAGATAATCCACGCCGGGGATCAGGCTTCCAATCTCGATGAGCTCCCGCAGCTTGGGACGATACAGCTCCCGGTGCTTTTGGTAAAGGGGTTGATGAAACGCCGCTCCCTCGGTCCGCATGATGATTCTATGGGCGTCATGGACCACCGCGAAGCTTTCCGGCATCTTCACCGTTTCCACTTTGGCTCCCGCTTTTTGGAGTTGGGCCAGCACCTCCTCCGTATTTTTCCACACCGGGCCTTCCGAATTCTTTTGGTAGAACTCCTTTACCACTCCGATAAAAGGTGCCCGGGAGGATTTCTTGACACGGGCATAATCGGGGACCGGTTCCCTGCTTGTGGTTGGATCCAGGGGATCGAACCCGGCCAGCACCTGGAGCAGAATTGCCGCGTCGGCAACCGTTCGGGCAAAAACGCCCACGTGGTCCAGGGACCAGCTGAAGGGAAGAACCCCGTACCGGCTGATCCGGCCGTAGGTCGGCTTGAGTCCGACCACGCCGCAATAAGAGGCCGGGCGGAGGACGGAGCCCCCGGTCTGAGATCCCAGGGCCCCGGGACACATTCCGGTGGCCACGCCGGCTGCGGAGCCGCTGCTGGATCCGCCGGGGGTGTGCTCCCGGTTCCAGGGATTCCGGGTCGGAGCCGGGTCGGCGTGGGCGAATTCCGTGGTCGCCGTCTTTCCCAGCACGATAGCCCCGGCCTGTTTCAGCCGTAGGACGGCGGTGGAGTCAAAAGAAGGAATAAAATCGGCCAGGATCTTCGACCCGCCCGTCGTCTTCATCCCGGCCGTATAAAAAATATCTTTAACCCCCAGGGGGATCCCGTGGAGAGACCCCCGAATCCGACCCCGGGAGATTTCTTTCTCGTGACGCCGGGCTTCTTCCAGGACCTTCCCGCGGTCGACCGTTACCCAGGCTTGAATCGAGGGTTCCAGGAGGTCGATGCGGTTCACGAGTGATTCGGCCAATGCCACCGGAGATAATTTCTTCCGCCTGATTTTTTGAATCATTTCTGAAAGGGTCAAGCGATAAGGTTCCGTCATTCTCACCTCCGAGCAATGAAGCAAAGAGCAGAGAGCGGAGAGCAGAGAGCGTGGAGCAAAGAGCACAGAGCTAATATTGATGATCTCGTAAAAAGTCGAAATTCCATAAAATTCGTCATTCCGGCGAAAGCCGGAATCCAGTTATTTCAAGATGTTCTGGACCCCGGCTTTCGCCGGGGTGACGCTTTA
>JAPLIW010000228.1 GCA_026388915.1 Deltaproteobacteria bacterium | reverse complement strand
AGCGTGGCACTCGGCGCAGCCCACCACGGTTTTGCCCAGCGTTTCGTCGATCTTCTCCGCCGAAACTCTCCGCTCCAGCGGGCGCTTGGCGAGGGCTTCTTGCGGAGTGACCTTGGAATGGCGGCTGTTCTTCCAGTCGGCCACGATCCCGGGCGTGGAAAGCGCGTGGCATCCCAGGCAGGTCTCGGTCGCCTCGCTGATCGGACCGTTGGCCGGAATCGCCCTCCCGGGCACGAGAAAGAGAATAAGAATTGCCAGGATGAGGGGTTTCATGGATATCCTCCTGATTCTCGTGGTAAGGGGGTCAGATCTTTTGATTTCCAATTCGCCGCTCTATCTCTTCAAACTTGACTCGAAGCGGTCTAGCCATGCCTATCTTTTAGCTAGATGTGTGAGCTATGTCAATTTAAAAGATCTGATCCCCAAAAGGCCTCACTCAGGATTAGAGAATCCGGGAGAATTGGCATATAATGAAAACAGCAAGGCGTTAAATCAGAGCAAGAGGGGAAGGGAACGGTATGAGCACGGCAAAGAAGCTGGAGATTTTTTCGGATTACATATGACCCTGGTGTTATTTCAGTACCGGGCGTATTGAAAAATTGAAGGAGAGTTTTGATATTGAAGTTCAATGGAGGGCTTTCCCCCTGCACCCGGAGACTCCCGAGGATGGGCGCACCCTGGAAGAGCTCTTTGCCGGAAGGACCATGGATATCCCAGCCATGCTGGAGCGGTTGAAAAAGGTGGCCGAAGACCTCGGCCTCCCCTGGGGAACCCGGAAGATGACTTTCAATAGCCGGCTCGCCCAGGAGATGGGCAAGTGGGCGGAGGAGAAGGGGAAGGGGGACAAGTTCCATGACGGGGTATTCAAGGCTTACTTTGTGGACGGAAAGAATATCGCCAAGAAGAACGTGTTGCTCGAACTGGCAAAAAAGGTGGGACTGCCGGTGAAGGAGGCGAGGGAAGTTTTGGAATCAAGAAGCTTCAAGGAAGCGGTGGAGGAGGATTGGAAGCTTTCCATGAAGTGGGGGGTAACCGCGGTCCCCACGTTTGTGATCGATGGCCACGCGGTGGTGGGGGCGCAGCCGTATGATGTTTTGGAAGCATTCCTGGTGCAGAATGGGATAAAAAAGAGAACCGGCAAGGCTTAATTTGAGGACCAGCCCCTAATTTTTTTGGGTCATTACCCCAAAAATCATGGGAAAGCTTATGATTTCAAAGGTAAATGTAAAAAAGTGTATAAATAATTCCTCCCATCTTTACAGAAGCAGCATGGCCGCTAACATTTTGAATTAATACAGTTTTCCATCGTGCTGCTCCTCCCAAGCCTTCGATGAAGTAAACTTTTTTTACATCGCGGACCAAATAAAAACATCTCTTTATTTAAAATTCATATTGAAATTAAGTAGTTAATAAATTGGCATTTATCTTGCTCAATGAATGGTGACAGGAGATTGTGCTCATCACTTCAGTAGGGCAGCCGGCAATAAGGATTTGAATTCAAATCGCTTTCCTGAAGCGGTGAGTCGGATTCTTTTGAGCCTTGGGATTGCTGGCGTTGCAGTCGGGGGGGGAAATGGGACAATGGGAGACAACAAAACGGGGGAATTCAGAAATGGTGATTTACGAATTTTACCGGCGTATCCCCGACGGGGAAGACAAATTGATTGGCGTTCTCCCCGAAAGAAGAAAGGGGAAAAAAAGAATCACCCATCAGTCGATCATGAACTGGGCGAGACTGCTCGTGCCGGAACAAATTTTTAGCGATAAGGTATATTTCGTTCGGGTAGAAAGAAAGTAAAACTCACCCCCCAAAAAACGATTCTCCCAAATTTTTTTCTCGCAGAGTCCGCAGAGGCCGCAAAGCTAAAGCCCGGTTTACATATCACCCCGAAAATAGGTTTTTCTTTTTCTGCGTTCTCTGCGGCCCCAGCGAAGCGGGCGAGAGGAAAAGCCATTGGCTCTTCAATATTCCTCAAAAAATTTTTCCAATTTATGCCGGTCGTTGCTGGAGAGGTCGATGAACTTCACCCCCGACTGGAAACTCCCGTCTTTCTCCCTGCCGGCCACCCAGACAACCTGGGAATTGACCTCGATGGTCTCTACGGTCTTGTCCAGGTAAACAAAGATCGCCAGCTTGATCGACTGACCGATGTCCAATTTCTCGGGAATATTCAACAGGACTCCGTCGGGGCTCAGGTCGGAGGTATGGCCCATGCGGGGGGCCTTCGGATTCGTGGCGTAATATTCGACGGGAAGATTTAAAAGGGCCCGGGCATGCTTCCTGCCGTTCGGCTGGTCCGGGTCCTTTGATTTTCTGCTCCAATCCGTTCTTCTGCGCATGCTGTTCACCTGATTCTCCCCATGGAGGGCTCGCTGAATGTATTGCCATCCGTCAATCGAGATAGCAAGCTGAATGCCAACAAAGTGGATCGAATTTTATTCAAGATTTTTTAATAGGCCTCTCCAATTATGACCAACAACGGAACCGCAATGACAAATCTGGACAGGCAGAGCCGATCCTATTTAGCAGATTCATTTACAATCTGCAAGCAAAAATTTAGCCTCCATTCCCCCGTCCTTTTCGTTTTCTTCAAAAGGAGGGGTGGAGAGGAGATGGGGTTATCGCGCCTAACGCCGGGGCGGGATTGCCCGCCATGACCCAGGGGGGTCACGGCCTCATTTCATTCTTCCGTCCAGAATG
>JAPLIW010000045.1 GCA_026388915.1 Deltaproteobacteria bacterium | reverse complement strand
GGTGATCTCTGTAATACTCATATACAGAGTCTCTAAATTTTGTAAAGAATATTCAGTTTGGAAACAGGTCTCTGAAATCCCCCCCAACCCCCCTTTAGAAAAGGGGGGCAAAGGGGGGATTTCTGGGCGGCGCGTAGTCTCAAGCAAAGCTTTTCATTCTGGTTGCGGCTTTGCCGCGCTGTGACCTCTGTGGCTAAAAATAAGAAAAGATAGGAAAAAAGATGGAAGAAAAAGTGAAGAAAGTCGTTTTGGCCTACTCCGGAGGCTTGGACACTTCGGTGATCCTGAAGTGGTTGATCGAAACCTACGACTGCGAGGTGGTTGCTTTCGCGGCCGACCTGGGCCAGGCGGAGGAGCTGACCGGCCTGAAAGAAAAGGGGCGGAAGACCGGGGCCAGCAAGGTTTACGTGGAGGACCTGCGCGAGGAGTTTGTACGGGACTTCATCTTCCCCATGATCCGGGCCAACGCAGTCTATGAAGGGGGGTACATGATGGGAACCTCCATCGCCCGTCCCCTCATCGCCAAGCGCCAGATGATGATCGCCCGGAAAGAAAAAGCAGATGCCGTGTCCCATGGGGCCACGGGAAAGGGCAATGACCAGGTCCGCTTCGAGCTGACCTACCTGGCCCTCGACCCGCACATTAAGATTATCGCTCCCTGGAAGATCTGGGATTTCAAGTCCCGGACGGACCTGATTCGCTATGCCAAGAATCACGGGATTCCAGTTCCGGTGACCGCCGCCAAGCCCTACAGCAGCGACCGTAACCTTCTCCATATCAGCTTTGAGGGAGGGATCCTGGAGGATCCCTGGAAGGCGCCGCCCGAGGACATGTTCATCCTGAGTGTCTCGCCGGAAAAGGCCCCCAACAGGCCCACCCACGTGGAGATCGAGTTTCACAAAGGCAACCCCGTGGCCCTCAACGGGAAGCAGA
The DNA here is from genome assembly GCA_026388915.1 of Deltaproteobacteria bacterium. Lineage (GTDB taxonomy): Bacteria > Desulfobacterota > SM23-61 > SM23-61 > SM23-61 > SM23-61. The sequence continues at coordinate 3,651 of JAPLIW010000045.1, read as the reverse complement.
TGTCGCCGGCCAGGCTGCTGGCCGGGTTGAACCGGCTGGGCGGGCAGAACGGGATCGGAAGGGTGGACATCGTGGAAAACCGGTACGTGGGGATGAAGTCCCGCGGGGTGTATGAGACCCCCGGGGGCACCATCCTCCATGCGGCCCACCGGGCGCTGGAGTCGATCACCATGGACCGGGAAGTGATGCACCTCCGGGATTCCCTGGTCCCGCGGTACGCGGAGATGATCTATTACGGGTACTGGTTTGCCCCGGAGCGGGAAGTCCTTCAGAAGATGATGGACGAAGCGCAGGCCACGGTGAGCGGAACGGCCCGGATCAAGCTCTTCAAGGGCAATTGCATCGTGGAGGGAAGAAAATCCCGCGAATCCCTGTATTCGACGGATTTCGCCACCTTCGAAGAGGATCAGGTCTATAACCAGAAGGATGCTGAAGGATTCATCCGTCTGAACGCCCTGCGCCTGCGCATCCGGGCTCTGGTGCGGGGGAAAAGAAAGGGATAATTCTTTTATCGGCGGGTAGGGGCGATTCGTGAATCGCCCCTACGAAAATCCAATCACTCCGGACTCGTCAATTGTTTTCCATGTTAAAACCCAATCGATCTTCGATGCTCAAAACTCTCCTGTTGGCCCTTCTTCTTGCCACCGCTCTTTGGGGGTGCGGCAAAAAGGGCCCGCCCCTGCCCCCGGAAAGCAATATCCCCGCGGCGGTATCCGACCTGCGGGCCTGGCCCAGGGAAGGAACGGTGTTCTTCGGATGGAGCATCCCCACCCGCAACGTTGACGGCTCCAAACTCCAGGACCTGCTGGGTTTTAAAGTTTTCCGGCTGGACCGTTCCCTGATTTCCCAGGACTGCCCGGAGTGCCCCCGAAATTTCAAAATGGTGGCGGAAGTCGATATCGATTACCCCCGCACGGCGCGGATCGAGGGAGGGAGAGTTTTGTGGGCCGATCCAACGGTCAAACCGCAAACCGAGTACACCTATTTCGTGATGGGTTACAATTCCTATCAATCCCCCAGCCCGGAGTCGAATCGGGTAAAAGTTTTCTGGAATGAAGCTCCTCCCGTGCCCGAAGAAGTAATGGTTCGAAGTGAGAATCAGGCCTTGGAAATCACCTGGAGATCTGCCCCGCCCAAGGGGCAAGAACCATCGCCCACAGTCTTCAATCTCTACCGCCGATCCGAGGGAGAACGCTTCGGTTTCCTGCCCTTGAATCCCGAACCGCTCAAAGAGACGCGATTTGTGGATGGCGGGCTGCAGAACGGAAGGAAATATTCTTATGAAGTACGGGCAGTGCGAAATTTCCAGGGAACCCTGATTGAAAGCCCGGCCTCGGCTGTGGTTGAAGGGATTCCCGATAAGAAAATTCCTCCATCCCCTCCCCGGGGGCTGCTGGCTGTCTATCAGGAAGGCGGGGTCGCCTTACGCTGGGATGAAAATCCCGAGCCGGACGTTGCGGGGTATGATGTCTACCGCCGGGCGGAAGATGAAGAAACTTTTCGCAAGATGACTCCCGGTTTGATCAGAGAACCACACTTCCTGGATCCTTCGGCTGATCCCAGGAAATCTTACACCTACCGCCTGAAGGCGGTGGATTCCTCCCCAACCCCCAAAGAGAGCGATTTTTCACAGGACGCCGACGTTTCTCCCCTTCCGGTAAAACCATAAACAGCCATTTCCTGCTCATTCATCCATCGTCTACTTCGATAGATGCCTTCCATAAAGTAATTTAATTCGGAGAAATTTAGTTCGGCGTAAGAAATATGGAGTCTTTACTCCAAACCCACTAACTCGGAACTATTTTTATCCATGTTCAGCCACATCAAGATTTTTATCTGTACTACTTACGTTCAATTTCTCAAATTTTTATTAAGCAAAAGCATCCCCCCCACCCTAACCCTCCCCCTCGAGGGGGGAGGGAAGGGAGGGGGTGATTGCTTTTGGTTGCGGCTTTGCCGCGCTGTGTTCATCTGTGTCCCATAACTTCTTTTGTCTTTTCTCCGGATTTGGTTTGACCTCCCTCTAAGGCTATGTTATATTTCAAAAATTATTACGGGGGGAAGTTCGATGCATGACTTTCAATATCGCGGGGATGAACTCCTTTGTGAGGAGGTCCCAGTCAGGGGAATTGCCGAAACCGTGGGGACTCCTTTCTACCTGTACAGCCTGAACACGCTGGAGAGCCACTTTCGGGCTTTTCAGAATGCCTTTTCCAAGGTTGATCACCTGATCTGCTTTTCGGCTAAAGCCAACTCCAACATCGCCATCCTTCGGATCTTCGTCCGCATGGGAGGCGGGGTGGATGTGGTTTCCGGCGGGGAACTCTTCCGGTCCATGAAAGCGAGCGCCAGCCCGGATAAGATCGTCTACTCTGGCGTGGGAAAGAGGGAAGAAGAGATTGAATATGCCCTGGAACTGCCCATCCTCATGTTCAACATCGAGTCTACCCAGGAATTAATCCTGATTGACCGGATCGCCGGAAGGATGAGAACCAAGGCTCCCATCGCCCTACGGGTCAACCCCGACGTGGACCCGAAAACTCATCCCTATATTTCCACGGGGCTGAAGAAGAACAAGTTCGGGATCAACCTTCAGAAATCCCTGGATGACTACCGCCTGGCCAACACCTTACCCAATGTGAAGGTCATCGGGGTGAGCTGCCACATCGGTTCCCAGCTCACCGAAGTCAGGCCTTTTGTCGAGGCCGTGCAGCGGATCAAGGAACTGGTCCTGAAGCTGCGGGCCGAAGGGATGAACATTCAATACATGGATATCGGGGGCGGCCTGGGGATCACCTACAACCAGGAGGAGCCGCCCCATCCCCGCGATTATGCCCGGGCGTTGATGAAGGAGCTAAAGGAAATCGATTGCACCCTGATCCTGGAGCCCGGCCGGGTCATCGTCGGCAACGCGGGGGTCCTGGTCACAAAGGTGCTGTACACCAAGGAAGGGGATGAGAAGAATTTCATCGTCGTGGATGCCGCCATGAATGACCTCATCCGCCCCAGCTTATACGGATCCTACCAGAGGGTTCAGCCGGTGCATCGTAGTGACCGGCCGGAATGGACGGCGGACGTGGTCGGCCCCATCTGCGAATCCAGCGATTTTCTGGCCAAGGACCGGAAACTTCCCAAAGCGGAGCAGGGGGATCTCCTGGCGGTGATGAGCGCCGGAGCCTACGGCTTCTCCATGTCCTCGAATTACAATTCCCGCCCCCGGGTCGCCGAGGTGCTGGTGGACAAGGATAAAGTTTTTGTCATCCGGCAGAGAGAAGATTACGACGACCTGATCCGCGGCGAGATCATTCCGGATTTTTTGAAGTAATATCATTGGACACAGATAAACACAGATGAACACAGATAAAATTAGAGTGGAATTCAAGAAGGAAAGACAACGGTGTAAAATCTTTAATTTATGAATCTTTATCCGCGTTCATCCGCGTCCCATTAGGTCTTTTGTCTTTCGGTCTTTTGTGAATATAAAATCTGTGTTGATCTGTACTACTTACGTTCAATTTCTGAAATTTTTATTAAGCAAAAAGCATCCCCCCCACCCTAACCCTCCCCCTCGAGGGGGGAAGGTGTGAAAAAATTGGGGGAAGGGCAAAAAAAGTTCTTGACATAGCCATATAACTATGATAACATAGCCTC
>JAPLIW010000407.1 GCA_026388915.1 Deltaproteobacteria bacterium | reverse complement strand
GTTTCCACGCCGTTGGCCCAGAGCTTGAGGGGTACCATCTGCTCGGGCGAAATCAAGGGTTCAAAACCGACCATCCTGCGCCACAGGTCCCTTCCCATTTCCCGCTCATAATAATCGGTGAACCGGAAGGGGAGGGGCTCGCTCACCAGATCCACCGGTCCATACCGGCGATCGGCTTCGGAAAAGGCGGAGGCGAAGTCACTCTCCCGGGAGCACAGGAAGCTCATCACCAGTTTTACCGGCTTGGGCGGACGGGGAAGACTCACATCGCTCCTTACCCGTTGGGGCCGTTTTTCTTGCTCTTCGGCCGGATGCCGTTTCTCACCGCATCCTCCAGGTCGGAAGATTTCAGGGTGGCGGTTCCCACCTCTCCCACCACAATCCCGGCGGCATAGTTGGAAAGAGCCGCGGCCTGCTTCACATCGGCCCCCGCGGCCAGGGCCATGGTCAGGACCGAGATCACCGTATCGCCGGCGCCGGTCACGTCAAACACTTCCTTGGCCATGGTGGGAATGTGGGTGATGTCTCCGGTATCCTGGAAAAGGGTCATCCCTTTTTCCCCCCGGGTGATCAGGACCGATTTGGCCTGGAGCTGCCCGAGCAGCTGCCGGCCGACGGAAACCAGATCTTCTTCCGTCTGGATCCAGCGCCCCGTCGCTTGACCGGCCTCGTGGTGGTTGGGAGTGATGACCGTGACCTTCTGGAAAAGGGGAAGATTTTTCACTTTGGGGTCCACGGTCAGGATCTTGCCCGTTCCGAGGGTCAGGGAGCGGACCTGTTCCACCAACTCCGGACAGACGACCCCTTTCCCGTAATCGGAGATCAGGACGGCGTCGAGCTCCGGGATCCGCTCCTCCAATGCCGTGAGGATTCTTTTCAAAGCCTCCGGGTGGATGGCGCGGACGACTTCCCGGTCATACCGGACAACCTGCTGATGGTGGGCGATGATCCGGGTTTTTACCGTGGTGATCCAGTCCGGTTCAACCACCACGCCCCGCAGGTCCACCCCCATCTTGCGCAGATCCTGGACGACTTTCCGGCCCATCTCGTCATTCCCGACAACGCCCCCGAGCAAGACTTTTCCCCCGAGGGTTTGAATATTATTGATCACGTTTCCCGCGCCGCCCAGGCGCAGGCTCTCCGAGGTCACGCTGACCACCGGGACCGGCGCTTCCGGGGAGATCCGGGAGACACTTCCCCAGATGTACTCATCCACCATCAGGTCTCCGATGACCATGATGCGGGCGTTCTTGAGTTTCGGAATCAAGGGAATCAATTCTTGGTTACTCACGCGAAGCACTCCTCTCTGATCCATTTCCCCGCAAGACCGAGTCGGCTCGCTTCAAGATTTTTTCTTTTCCCAGCAGAACGAAGACCTTCTCCAGCTCAGGGCCGTGGGTTCTGCCGGTGAGGGCGGCCCGCAGGGGCAGGTAAAGACCCCGTCCGGAGATCCCCGCTCGTTGGGCCACGCCGGAAAGGATCTGTCGGTAATTCTCCAGTTTTACTTCCTCCACCAGACGGAGTTCTTCCTGCAAACCCCGGATCACCTTCCGGGATTCCTCCCTGGCCAACAGGGCTTCGGCCTCAGATTCCAGGTCCCATCCCTCATCGAAGAGGAATTTCAGACGGTCGGCGAGCTGGGAAAGCGTATCCACCTCTCCCCAGACCGCTTCCAGCGCGGCGGCCAGCCAGGATTTCTGGATCCCCTCAAGTTTCACCCCGGAATTGTGGAGAAAAGGCCGCGCCCGGTCCAGTCCCTGTTCTCCCTGAAGGGCCTTCAGGTGAGCCCGGTTTACCCAGTTCAGCTTTTCCCCGTCAAAAACCGCCGGGCTGCGGGAAAGCCGTTCGAGGGAAAAACTCTGGATGAGCTCCCGGAGAGAGAAGATCTCCTTCCCGTCCGCCGAAGACCAGCCCAAAAGGGCCAGATAGTTGACCAGCCCTTCGGGAAGATATCCAGCTTCCCGAAAATGGGATACGGCCGTGGCCCCATGACGCTTGCTCAGGGGGGTACGGTCGGGCCCCAGGATCATGGAGACATGGGCGAACCGGGGCGGTTCCAATCCGAGGGCCCGGTACAGAAGCAGCTGCCGGGCCGTGTTGGCCAGGTGGTCTTCGCCCCGGATGACATGGGTGACTTCCATCCGCGCGTCGTCGATGACCACGGCAAAATTATAAGGAGCGATCCCATCGGAACGGAGGATGACGAAATCCCCGATCTTCCTGCCGTCGAAGGACATGCGGCCCCTCACCCGGTCTTCGAATTCCACGCTTCGGGCATCCACCCGGAAACGCAGCGAGGCGGGCCGGCCCGACTGGATCAGGGACTGTTCTTCCTCCGGGTTCAGATGGCGGCAGCGGCCGTCATACATGGGAGGAATCCCCCTGGCCAGGAACCGTTTCCTTTTTTCTTCCAGCTCCCCGGGAGTACAGTAACAGGGGTAGGCCAGCCCTTTCTCCCGCAGCTCCCGGGCGCAGCGGCGGTAGATCTCCAGCCGTTCGGACTGGCGGTAAGGGCCGAAAGGACCGGAATGCCCGGGCCCCTCGTCCCAATCCAGCCCCAGCCAGCGGAGGTCTTCCAGAATGGCTTTTTCCGCTTCCGGCGTGGAGCGCTCCCGGTCCGTGTCTTCCAGCCGCAGGATGAAGACTCCTCCGGTCTGACGTGCAAAGAGGAAATTGAAGAGCGCCGTCCGGGCGTTGCCTACGTGCAGAGGACCCGTGGGGCTGGGCGCGAACCGCACTCGGACTTTTTCTTCCATAGATTTTATTTTTTACCGCAGAGCACGCAGAGATCGCAGAGCATTAAAATTAAAATTCCAAATCCCAAATAAGTTCCAAATTCTAATTTTGTAATGACCGAAACTCAAAATATGCAAATCAAATTTTTTTGGGAATTTGAATTTTGATCATTAGGCGCTTACTGCGCAACTAATACCAACATCTTGGTAAGAAGGAAATATGTTGTGCCTTCGCGATAAATCCCCCCTTGCCCCCCTTTTACAAAGGGGGGTTGGGGGGATTTCTGGACTTTTCGCTGCCCCGCAGGGGCCACCCCTTCCGG
>JAPLIW010000044.1 GCA_026388915.1 Deltaproteobacteria bacterium | reverse complement strand
GTAACCACCCGGTTCCACGAATTGGCGACGCCGATCAGGGGACGGGACAGATCATAGTCGCTGTACCCCATGGATTTGTAGAGCCCCCGAACCAGGGCCCACTCGGGAAATTCAAGAATATCTTTGCTGCGCCAAAACATGATTTACTCCTCCTCTCGATCGCTTTGGTGTTTAAACAGCCTGGGCGGGCATGCCGATCCGGATTCCCACTTTTCTATTCCTGGTTTTTACCACAGCCCGCGAGAATTCACAATCCTGATTGTGGAATGGATCGAAACGGAGAGAAAAAAACCTATTTCTCTTCGCTCTTCGGGGAGCTATTGGACTTGATGAGCTGTTCGATGTTCTTGATTTCGGCGGGGGTGGGGTTTTCAAACTGGAGGCGGATATCAAACGGATATTTCCGGCGCTCGGAGTGCTTGTCGTAGGAAATGATCCTGGCCTGGATTTTCCATGGCGGCTCGCCGGAGGAAGAGGGTACTTCGATCATCACCACGGTTCTTCCGCCGGGGTCGTTGTCCAAAAACAGATGATGACTTCCCATTTGGATGTGACTGGTCTGGAGGCAGGCCCCTTTGACCGAAACCGCGGTAAGGCATCCCCCGACCTTATCGGTCCGGGGCCTCCGGGTCAGCGTATCCCAGACGAAGAAATCCACATCCGTGCAGATGGAATGACGGGGATACCGGCGGCGTTCCCGGCGCATGTATTTTTTCAAGGCTTTCATGGGGTGGATCTCGCGGGGAAAAGAACCCATTCCTCAGGGGCAAAGACCCCTGCAGGATCACGGAGCCCGGAGTTCGCCGAATACGAACCCAATCATAGGCTTATCTGCCATTCAGGTCAATACGATAAAATCCCGTCCTCCGCGGGTCGAATAGCGGACCATGCCCTGGCGCCCGGGAGGGGAGAATCGCGGTTCTGAATTCTCGAACCTGAGTCCCTGATTTTCAGCTTTCCCCCCGGGATTCGAGACCTGGTCTTTCAGAGGAAGGGGCTTCGAAGTTGTCATTTTTTTGTCTTTGACGCTGAAATCTTGACGGGCAGAAGGTTTACCTTTTGGGGCTGAACTGCCAGGAAGGAGACTCTTTAGAAGGTTAATAGGCAAACCCCTTTCTAGGGGGCCTTGTTAAACCTTTGGGGAAACGGCTCACTGGCTTGCTTGAGACCCCGGCCCCCGTGTGGTTCCGCTGCAAACCAGTCCAAGGCGGGAATAGCTGACTTTCTGAGTCTAACTGACCTGATATAAATGCAAGATTCGCACCAACAAAAAAGCTCATAGCTCATGGCTCATAGCTGATAGGGATGGAACGGAAAAAATGGCGTATGAAAAACAGGTTGGAGGATCGAGGTTCGAGGTTCGAGATCCGAGGTTAGAGGCAAAAATCTAAAGACCCCGAATAGGAGACAACGGATTCTTGCCCCTTCAAACCCGAAGTCCTTCGTGCTATAAAAAAAATGGAGATCATCGATTCACTTTTTAGGCGCTTAGCGCCTCATTCATACAAACATGTTGGTAAGAATGAAGTGTGCGGGTCATCGATGCCGGTGTAGGGGCGGTTCGTGAACCGCCCCTACGGATTTTGGCTGCAGGGGCCACTTTTCCCGCGCAACGTCGCGGAAAAAGTGTAGTCCCTTACCGGTTGAACTGACGCCAAACTGATCACAAATTGTAGGGCCCATCACGCGCAGCGCGTGATGGTTGCCCATCTTGCGGGCGGCCATCCCGCCATGGCGAGACCCCTACAATATCCTTTTGGGTTCGTTCCGGCTTGGCCGGGTTAGGATCTATTCGCTCCCTAGCCAGCAGTACCGGAAAATGGCCAGGGCCAGCACAACGCCGACCCCGACATAGAGAGCTGCGAAGCCTGCCAGAGTCCCGACCGAATAGGCCAGGAGCGGGCCCAAAGCCGCCCCGCCGTC
>JAPLIW010000174.1 GCA_026388915.1 Deltaproteobacteria bacterium | reverse complement strand
TCTCTTTCCTGTTGAAAAGCAAACTTGTGGCCCGGAAGCAAGGGCGTTGCGCGGAAAAAGCATCGGCTCAGTTATTTCGGATTGCGGATTTCGGATTTCGGATTTAGTTGGTTTTCTTTTTCAATCCGCATTCCGCAATCGGCATTCCGCATTTAAATTGCCCGCCCGACCCGATGAAAGAATAACCGCCTTTGGATGATGATCCGAATTCCTTCAGCCTGAATCCCATGGGCTACCCCCTCTCTCTTCCGGGTTTTTCTCGGCCATGGGTTCTTTCCTCAAAAACTGGGGCGGGGAAGGGGGGGGTCACCTTGACACTCGTCTCAGGCTGTGGAATATTGAAACCAACGATCTGAAGACCGATGGACGGGTGCATAAAAATTTGCCGTGCGCCTTTCGCAACTGAATGTTCCTGCGGAAAAACGAGGGGTAGAAGATGAAAAAAGCCGTTTGGGTGATCCTTGGAATTCTGGGAAGCCTTGTTGTGGCCGGCGGGGTTTATGTTTATCTGGTGTTCTTTGAACAGGAGAAGCCCGCGATTCAAGTCCAGCCTGACGCCAAACATATCGGCAAGAGCCTTGCCGTCAGAGTGCAGGACCGGAAGAGCGGGGTGGCGGAATTGCAGGTGGATGTCGTTCAACAGGGGAAGACCCTAAACCTCTTTTACGAAAAATTCCCCAAGAAGACCCGCCTGGTGGAAAAGACCATCGCCCTGCGGCCCCTGCCCAAGGGCCTCAGAGACGGGGAAGCCCAGATCAAAATCTCGGCCAAAGACCACTCCTGGAACTGGGGAAACCCGGTAACCGTGGAAAAGGCCGTGGTCATCGACACTACGCCCCCGCAGCTCGGTGTGCTGGGCACGCTCCATTACGCCAATCAAGGGGGGACCGGGGTCATTACCTACCAGGTATCCGAGGAAGTTCCGCTGAACGGAGTCCAGGTGGGAGGAACCCTCTTCCCGGGTTATGCCGTTGGCCAGGGCCGTTATGTGGCCTACTTTGCCATCCCGCAGGATGCCTCCCCCCAGACCTCCTTTTCCGCTCTAGCCGAAGATCAGGCGGAAAACCGCACCCAGACCGGCTTCCGGGTGGTGATCAAGCCGAAGTCCTTCAAGAAGGACAAGATCCAGGTCAGCGATTCCTTTCTGCAGAACCTTCTCCCTTACTTTACCTCCAAAGACCCCAATCTGAAGGGGACACCCCTGGAAATGTTCCTGGCAGTGAACCGGAAGCAGAGGGAAGCGGACCACCAGGAGGTCAAGAAGGTCTGCCGGGAAACCGTTCCCAAACCCTTGTGGGCCGGCCCGTTTCTCCGCCTTCCCAACTCCAAGCCCATGGCCTCTTTTGCGCAGGACCGCACGTACTATTACAACGGCAAGGAAGTGGACCGGCAGATCCATTTGGGGGTCGACCTGGCCTCGGTGGCCCAGAGCCCGGTCCCGGCGGGCAACTCCGGGATCGTCGTCTTTGCCGGACCGTTGGGAATCTACGGGAACACGGTGGTGATCGATCACGGATGCGGGCTGTTCAGCATGTACTCCCACCTGAGCAAAATCGAGGTGGAGCTGAAGAAGGAAGTGAAGAGGGGGGACTCCCTGGGCCGGACCGG